>JBDTNU010000186.1:0-7068 GCA_039933535.1 Caldimonas sp.
CGAGCCCCACGCGCTCGGCTGCGTCGATGCCGGCCAGCACCTCGGCGACCGGGAAATCAGCATCGTTCATGCGCCGGAAGGTCGCGTCGTCTAGCGCGTCGAGGCTGACGGTGACGCGGCCGAGGCCGGCCTGCTTGAGCGCCGCCGCCTTCTTTGCCAGGATCGATCCGTTGGTCGTCAGGGTCAGGTCGAGCGGCTCGCCCTCTACCGTGCGCAGCTCCGCCAGCATGGCGATCAGCCGCTCGAGATCGCGGCGCAGCAGGGGCTCGCCGCCCGTGAGCCGGATCTTGCGTACACCGTGGGCGACGAACAGGCCGGCCAGGCGCGCGATCTCCTCGAAGCTGAGCAGCGACGACTGGGGCAGGAAGCCATACTGCTTGTCGAAGATCTCCTTCGGCATGCAGTAGCTGCAGCGGAAGTTGCAGCGGTCGGTGACCGAGATGCGCAGGTCGTGCAGCGGCCGCTGCATACGGTCGAGCACTTCGCCGGTCGGCGCTGCGGGCGTTGCGGGGATGCGGGGCAGGGTCGCCAGGTAGCGATGGTCTGCGACGGGAATGACTCTTTCGGCCATCCGGCGATTGTGCCTTCGCTGTCGCAAACGCGGGCCCCGTGGAGCCAGCTCGCCGATCAGTGCGTCGTGGGTTGAGCAGCGCTCTCGACCGTGGCCCGGGTAGCGGCCTGGGCGGTCTGGGTCGACGGCATCTCGGCGCGGCGCGCTCCGGTGAAGCGCTTGGCCCAGTAGGCAAAGCTCAGGTCGTCGGTGCGCACGTCCTTGCCGTGGCTCGGCGCGTGGATGAAGCGGTTGTCGCCGATGTAGATGCCGACGTGCGAAAAGGTGCGCCGCATGGTGTTGAAGAACACCAGATCGCCTGGTTTCAGGTCGTCGCGCCTGACCTTGATCAGGCCGGGCGCGGCAGCTTGCTCATCGGCGCGCCGCGGCAGCGCCAGGCCCAGGCTCATCTCGAAGACCTTGCGCGTGAAGCCGCTGCAGTCGAAGCCGGTCTCGGCCGAGTTACCGCCGCGACGGTAGGGGACACCGATGAAGTTCATCGCCGAGACGACCATGTCGGAAGCGCGATCCTGGACTCGCTGCATCAGGCCCGGCCCGGCAGCGACGACAGCAGCAGCAGCAGCGACCGGTGTTTCGGTCGAGGCGACAGACGCACCGGCACCGGAAAGGCCTTTGTCGGCAAGCAGCTTCATCACCGGGTCGAGCGGATCGTCCGGCGCGGCGAACGCAAGCCCGAAGGTCGCCGAAAGCACGACGGCCAGTGCAATCGAGCGGGCTCGGCGGCCGTGTGACGGGGCAGGGGATTGCATCGGGGCGCAGGATAGGCGAGGGCAACGCACCGAGTCAACCTCGGAAACGTCACGTTGCGCGGCGTATCCGTGTCCCGAACGAGGGCTGCGCTATCGTTTGACGACTGGCAGGCGCAGGAGGAAGCGATGTTCAACGCAGTTTTGCTTGAAAAGGATGACGCCGGCTTTCGCGCCTCGGTGCGACAGGTCGACGAGGCTTCGCTTCCTGAAGGCGATGTTCGGGTCGCGATCGCGCATTCGACGCTCAACTTCAAGGACGGCCTCGCCATCACCAACCGCAGCCCGGTGGTCCGCCTCTGGCCGATGGTCGCCGGAATCGACGGCGCCGGCACGGTTCTCGAGTCGGGCCATGCCGACTGGGCGCCGGGCGATCGTTTCATCCACGACGGCTGGGGTGTCGGCGAGACGCGCTGGGGGTGTCTGGCCGAGCGTGCCAGCCTCAAGGGCGATTGGCTGGTGAGGCTGCCCGCGGCCTTCACGACGCGCCAGGCGATGGCGATCGGCACCGCGGGCTACACGGCGATGCTCTGTGTCCTTGCGATGGAACGACATGGCGTTCGTGCCGGTGACGGCGACGTGCTCGTCACCGGCGCGACCGGCGGTGTCGGCAGCGTCGCGGTCGCGCTGCTGGCGCGTCTTGGCCATCGCGTGACGGCGGCGACCGGAAAGGCCGACCAGACGGACTACCTCCGGCAGCTCGGCGCCATCGACGTGATCGATCGTGCTGAACTGGCTGCACCCGGCAAGCCCTTGCAAAAGGAACGTTGGGCCGCGGTGGTCGATGCCGTCGGCAGTCACACGCTCGTCAACGCCCTGGCGCAGACGCGCTATGGCGGCGTCGTCGCCGCCTGCGGCCTGGCGCAGGGCCTCGATCTGCCCGGAACGGTCATGCCCTTCATCCTGCGCGGCGTCACGCTGGCGGGCATCGACAGCGTGATGGCGCCGATCGCCTTGCGCCGGCAGGCCTGGCAGCGGCTGGCGACCGACCTCGACGCGAAGACGCTCGAGCTCATCACCGAAGAGGTGCCGCTCGAACGCGCAATCGAGAAGGCCGAGGCGCTGATGGCCGGCCGGGTGCGCGGTCGGGTGGTCGTGACTATCGGATCAGCTGCGAAAGGCGCCTGAACTTCGGATGCTGGCTGGTGCCGAGCCATTCGAAGATGACCATCTCGGTGGTCACGACGTCCGCACCGTGGCCGCGGGCTCGTTCGGTGGCGGCGAGACGGTTGTGCGGATGACGCGAGCCGACCGCGTCGGCCACCCATTTCACGGCGTGACCGGCATCGATCAGCCCCGCCACCGTCTGCAGGACGCAGACATGGGCTTCGCAGCCGGCGACGACAAAGGTATTGCGGCCCTGCGGCAGGCGCGACAGAAAACCCTCTTCGGCGGTTGCGGAGAAGTGAAATTTCGACAGCGTGGTGTCGCACAGGCTGGCGATCTCGGGAACGAGTGGGCCCAGGCCGTCGGGGTTCTGCTCGGTGCCGATGACGTGGATGCCGAGCTCGCGCGCCGCGGTCCCGAGCTGGATGCAGCGTCGGATCACGGTTTCGGCGTCGTGGATCGCGGGCATCAGGCGGGCTTGCGGGTCGATGATCAGCAACGTGCAGTCGGCGGGATCGCACAGAATCGGCATGACCTGCTCCAATGGGTCGAAGCGCTCAATTGTCGTCTTGAGCCGAGCACGGAGAAAGCATGCGCCTGAATGCCGGCGGCCCGATCGGGCCAGCGTACCTCGAGTTCCATCGCCGCTCGCTCGAAGATCCCGACGCGTTCTGGGCCGAACAGGCCGGGCTCATCGACTGGCAACGTCGGTTCGACACGGTCTGCGACGCCAGCCGGCCGCCCTTCGTGCGCTGGTTCTCCGGCGGCACGACCAACCTGTGCCACAACGCGGTCGACCGCCATCTCGCGACGCGCGGCGCGCAGCCGGCGTTGATCCACGTCTCGACCGAAACCGGCAGCGAGCAGACCTGGACCTTCACCGAGCTGCACGCCGAGGTGCAGCGCATGGCGGCGGTACTGCTGGCCCTCGGCGTCGGCCGGGGCGACCGCGTTCTGCTCTACCTGCCGATGATTCCCGAAGCCGCCTTCGCGATGCTGGCGTGCGTACGCATCGGCGCGATCCACTCGGTCGTGTTCGGCGGCTTCGCCAGCGTCAGTCTGGCGAACCGCATCGACGATGCCGAGCCCAGGGTCGTCGTCAGCGCCGACGCCGGCAGCCGCGCCGGCAAGGTGCTCGCGTACAAGCCGCTGCTCGACGAGGCGATCGCCCGCGCTGCGCACAAGCCGGCCAAGGTGCTGCTGGTTGACCGCGGGCTGGCGCCGATGGCGTTCGTGGCCGGCCGCGACGAGCCCTATGCGCCGCTGCGCGAACGCCATCTCGACAGCGTCGTGCCGTGCGCCTGGCTCGATTCGACGCATCCGAGCTACACCCTCTACACCAGCGGCACCACCGGCCGGCCGAAGGGCGTGCAGCGCGACACCGGCGGCTACGCGGTCGCGCTGGCCGCGAGCATGAAGCACATCTTCTGCGGCCAACCGGGAGAGACCTACTTCTCGACCAGCGACATCGGCTGGGTGGTCGGCCACAGCTACATCGTCTACGGCCCGCTGATCGCCGGCATGGCGACGATCATGTATGAAGGATTGCCGATCCGGCCCGACGCCGGCGTCTGGTGGAGCCTGGTCGAGAAGTACAAGGTGACGACGATGTTCACCGCGCCGACGGCGATCCGCGTGCTCAAGAAGCAGGACCCGAAATACCTTCGCCAATACGACCTGTCGAGCCTGCGCGCCCTCTTTCTCGCCGGCGAGCCGCTCGACGAGCCGACCGCGACCTGGATCGGCGAGGCGATCGGCAAGCCGATCATCGACAACTACTGGCAGACCGAAAGCGGCTGGCCGATCCTGACGATCGCCAATGGCATCGAGAAGGCGCCGAGCAAGCTCGGCAGCCCGGGTGTGCCGATGTATGGCTACGACGTGAAGATCCTGGACGAGACGACCGGCCTCGACGTCACGACGCCCGACACCAAGGGTGTCGTTGTCATCGAAGGGCCGACGCCGCCCGGCTTCATGCAGACGGTCTGGCGCGACGACGAGCGCTTCGTCGAGACCTACTGGAAGAGCATCGCCGGCCGCACGGTCTACAACACCTTCGACTGGGGCATTCGCGATGCCGACGGCTACTTCTTCATCCTCGGCCGCACCGACGACGTCATCAATGTCGCTGGACACCGTCTGGGCACGCGCGAGATCGAAGAAAGCATCTCGAGTCACCCGAACGTCGCCGAGGTCGCCGTCGTCGGGGTTGCCGATGCCTTGAAGGGCCAGGTCGCGGTGGCCTTCATCGTCGCCCGGGATGCGAGCGGACTCGACGACCCGACCGCGCAGCTCGTGCTCGAAGGCGACATCATGAAGACGGTCCAGGATCAGCTCGGCTCGCTGGCCAGGCCGTCGCGGGTGTTTTGCGTGGGCGCCTTGCCGAAGACGCGTTCAGGCAAGCTGCTGCGCCGCGCCATCCAGGCGATCTGCGAGCGTCGCGACCCGGGCGACTTGACGACGATCGAGGATCCGGCAGCGCTGCAGGGGCTGCGTGAGGCAGTCGGCACGGGCTGATCCCGCCAATCCACAGTTCGTCGCATGGTGGCTTGATCGCGGCGACGGGGTCGGTAGCATCGCGCCTGCTCGTCCTCGCGACGCCATCCTCCAGACCATCATGTTTCACACAGCATTCCGGCCGCGCCATCTGCTGGCCGTCGTTCTCGCCCTCGCGACCAGCGCTGCCATTGCGCAGGTCAAGCCGCGCATCGACAAGGCCGCAGACCTGCCACGCTTCAGCTACAAGATCGACGGCAAGGTCGAGGACGTCGTGCGCTCGCCCGAACGCTACGCCCCGTTCGCGGCCGCCGTTCGCCGCGACACCGAGAGCGTGCTCGCCGGCTACGACATTCCCGACAAGGCGACGCGGCGCGGCCTCGTCAACCTGCTCGCCACGCTCGACTACCTCGACGGCCGCTACGACAGCGCCATCGCCCGCATGGCCGAGTTTCGCGCCCTGCAGGACAAGCCCTCCGACAAGCTGATCGCCGGCCAGCGTCTGCAGGCGATGGCCGCCGCGGCGAAGGTCAACGGGCCGGCGGGCGATGCCTACCGTCGCGCCGTCGCCGAGACGATCCAGCGCGATCTGGCGCCGCTTCCTTATGCGGTGATCGAGAACGACATCAAGGGCGCCAAGGTCAACTTCGAGCTGATCGGCGAGTCGCTGATCCTCGGCCAGGTGCGCGAGGTGATGCAGCCGATCGTCGACCGCAGCGGTGCGCTCAGCTCGGACTTCGCGCCCGGCGTCGTCAATGCCCGCTTCGCCCTCACCGCGGCGCTGCCGCTGAAGCAGACCCTGGTCGACGCCTACGGCACCTACCTCGCGGCGCACCAGACGCAGAAGGCCGATATCTGGGCCGCCCGCGATGTGACCCTGCAGCCTGCGCAGACGCGCGGTCCGGTCGTCATCGGTGTGTGGGACAGCGGCGTCGAGACCAGGCTGTATTCGAGCCAGCTCGTGCGCGAAAACGGCCAGCCGGCGGTGATCGCCTTCGACAAGTACAGCCGCCCGACGACGGGCGAGCTGATGCCGTTGCCCGCGGCGCAGCAGGGCCGCGTCGCCGAGATGATGTCGCGCACCAAGGGCTTCTCGGACCTGCGCTCGAACATCGACAGCAAGGAGGCGAGCGAGGTCAAGCGTTACTTGTCGGCGCTCACGCCCGAGCAGTACAAGCCGGCGATCGAGGAGCTCGGCCTGGCCGGCGACTATTCGCACGGCACGCACGTCGCCGGCATCTCGCTGGCCGGCAACCCGGCGGCACGGCTGGTCGTCGGCCGCATCGAGTTCGGCTACACGCTCAAGCCCGATCCCTGCCCGAGCCGCGAGCTCGCCGAGCGCGATGCAGCGGCATCGCAGGCTTACGTCGACTTCTTCAAGCGCGAGCATGTGCGCGTCGTCAACATGAGCTGGGGCGGCAGCGTCGGCGACACCGAGTCCGACCTCGAGAAGTGCGGCATCGGCAAGAACGCCGAAGAACGCAAGGCGATGGCGCGCGAGTATTTCGAGATCCAGAAGACTTCGCTGACCAAGGCCTTCAGCAGCGCGCCGGAGATCCTCTTCGTCACAGCGGCCGGCAACAGCAACAACGACGCCAGCTTCGTCGAGTCAGTGCCGAGCGGCATCAGCCTGCCCAACCTCATCACCGTCGGCGCCGTCGACAGCGCTGGCGAGGAAGCGCCGTTCACGAGCTACGGGCCGACCGTCAAGGTGCACGCCAACGGCTACCAGGTCGAGAGCTATTTGCCGGGCGGCAGCCGGGTGCCGCTTTCCGGCACGTCGATGGCGTCGCCGCAGGTCGCCAACCTGGCCGGCAAGCTGCTCGCGGTGAACCCGAAGCTGACGCCCACCGAGTTGATCCGCCTCATCGTCGAGACCGCGGATCGGTCGGCCGACGGTCGGCGAAATCTCGTGAATCCGAAGAAGGCGATCGCTGCGGCCACGGCCGCCTGACCACCGCGCCGGTCAGAGCACTTCGGAAGCGAAGTCGGCGAGTCGCGAGCGTTCGCCGCGGGCCAGCGTGACGTGGCCCGAGTGGGCCCAGCCCTTGAACCGGTCGACCGCATAGGTCAGTCCCGACGATCCTTCGGTGAGATAGGGCGTGTCGATCTGCGCCAGGTTGCCGAGGCAGACGATCTTGGTGCCCG
>JBDTNU010000187.1:0-7059 GCA_039933535.1 Caldimonas sp.
CTCAACTCAGCGTGACGCGGGCGAACTTGCGCTTGCCGACCTGCACCACGAACGTTCCGGCGGGAAGCTTCAGGGCGCGATCGGTGATGACGCCGCCGTCGACCCGCACGCCACCGCCGTCGATGAGCCGCATCGCCTCGCTGGTCGATGGCGCAAGGCGCGCCTGCTTCAAGACAGCGCCGATGCCGAGCGGAGCGCCCGAAAGCCCGATCGCATCGATCTCGTCGGGAACCCCGCCTTTTGCGCGCAGATTGAAGTCGGCTTCGCCGCCGTCGGCCGCGGACATGCCGTGAAAGCGTTTCGTGATCTCCTTGGCGAGGATGACCTTGGCGTCGCGCGGATTGCGGCCAGCGTGAACTTCAGCGCGCAATCCAGCGACTTCCGTCTCTGTGCGAGAACTGAGCAGATCGAAGTATTTCCACATCAGATCGTCGCTGATTGACATGAGTTTGGCGAACATGTCGTTCGGTGGCTCGGTCACGGCGATGAAATTTCCCTTCGATTTCGACATCTTCTCGACGCCGTCGAGGCCTTCGAGCAGGGGCATCGTCATGATGCATTGGGGTTCCTGGCCGTATTCGGCTTGAAGCGACCGGCCTACTAAGAGGTTGAACTTCTGATCGGTACCGCCGAGTTCGAGATCGGACTTGAGCGCCACCGAGTCGTAACCCTGCATCAGCGGGTAGAGGAATTCGTGCACGCTGATCGGCGTTCCGGCCTTGAAGCGCTTGGAAAAGTCGTCGCGTTCCATCATGCGCGCAACGGTGTAGCGGGAAGCAAGCTGGATCATGCCGCGGGCGCCCAGGGGGTCGCTCCATTCGGAGTTGTAACGAACCTCGGTCCTTGCCCCGTCGAGGATCAGGCCGGCTTGCGCCTGATAAGTCGCGGCGTTGGCTTCGATCTGCTCGCGGGTCAGCGGCGGCCGGGTGGTGTTGCGGCCCGAAGGGTCGCCGATCATGGTCGTGAAGTCGCCGATCAGGAAGATGACCGTATGGCCCAGGTCCTGAAGCTCGCGCAGCTTGTTGAGTACGACCGTATGGCCGAGATGAATGTCGGGGGCGGTCGGATCCAGGCCGAGTTTGACGCGAAGTGGCACGCCGGTTGCTTCAGACCGCACAAGCTTGGCGAGCCAGTCGGCCTCCGGCAAGAGTTCGCTGCATCGGCGCTTGGAGATCGTCACTGCACGCAAGACAGCGTCGCTAGGGTCCGGAAGCCCGGCAACAGAAGATACAAACATAGGGGGAAATGAGGTGGTTGGGGCGCCGGAACGGGCCGCTATACTGCGCGGCGGCGTCCTACAGCG
Source organism: Caldimonas sp. (assembly GCA_039933535.1). Lineage (GTDB taxonomy): Bacteria > Pseudomonadota > Gammaproteobacteria > Burkholderiales > Burkholderiaceae_C > Schlegelella_A. The sequence goes on from JBDTNU010000187.1 coordinate 1,304, forward strand.
CCGCCTCGAAGTGTCTTACGAGGCCAGTCGGGAGCCCACGATTCTAGTGGCGCCCCGGCGGCGACGATCAACCGAAGCGCGAGCCGACCCAGCAAGCGCCGAACGACCCGAGCGACCACGCTCCGCTGAAAATTGAAATCGTTGGCCCCCGTTGAGCTCGCCTGGGCGTACGCCTCGGCGCATGCTGCCAGCTTTGCCACCACCTACCCGAAGACGCTGGCCGCCACCGTCTCGCTCGGGCTGGCTGGATTTGCCGCCACAGCCTTCGGCGTCGCACCCTTGGTCCCGGACGCGGCGAGCCTGCCCAAGCGCATCGTCACGGAAAGTGTCGCGATGGCCGATCTTCGGCCACAGCTTGACGCCCTGGCCGAACATGATTTCGACCTGTTTCGCAGCGATGCCACCCGGGCAGGCGACACTGCGGATTCATTGCTGCGCCGGCTGAATATCAGCGACGTGGCTGCTGCGGCGTTCCTTCGTACCGACTCGGTTGCCAAGAAGCTGCTCGAAGGGCGGGCGGGCAAGCGCGTGCAGGTGCGGGTCGACGCTACTGGCAAGCTCGAACAGCTCGTCGCTCGCTACGCCGCCCCCGGCAACGACAAGCTGCCGACTCAATTCAGCCGGCTGCGCATCGAGCGAGTGGACGGCAAGCTCGTCGCCTACCTGGTGCTGGCGCCCCTCGCCTCGCAATCGCTTCTGGCCAGCGGCACGGTCCGTTCTTCGCTGTTCGCGGCTACCGACGAATCCGGCATCCCCGATCCGGTCGCCACGCAGATCGCCGAGATTTTTGCAACCGACATCGATTTCCGGCGCGAGCTGAAGAAGGGTGCGACCTTCTCGGTGGTCTACGAGGCGCTCACCGCCGACGGCGAACCGATCACCTGGGGCCCGAGCGCAGGCCGCGTGCTCGCTGCCGAGTTCGTGAACAAGAGCCAGACTTTCTCGGCGATGTGGTTCAAGGACGGCGAAGGCAAGGGCGCGTATTTCGGCCTCGACGGCCAGAGCAAGCAGCGCACGTTCCTCGCCAGTCCCCTTGAGTTCTCGCGCGTGACCTCGGGGTTCGCGATGCGCATGCACCCGATCCTCAACACCTGGAAGCAGCACAACGGCGTCGACTACGGTGCGCCGACCGGCACACCGGTGCGAACCATCGGCGACGGCGTCGTTGAGTTCGCCGGCTGGCAGAACGGCTACGGCAACGTCATCCATGTCAAGCATGGCAAAGATCTCGCAACGGTCTACGCGCACCTGAGTCGCATCGACGTCGCGAAGGGCGACAAGGTCGAGCAGGGCGAGACGATCGGCGCTGTGGGTCAGACCGGCTGGGCAACCGGACCGCATCTGCACTTCGAGGTCAAGGTCGACGGCATTCAGCAGGATCCCCTGCTCGTTGCGCAGTCATCCGAAGGGGTCCTGCTCTCGCCCACAGCAAAGGCGCAATTGACGTTGCTGTCGCAGAGCGTCCGTGCTCAACTCGGCGTGGCGGAGACATTGGCTCACGCGCAAGTCCTCGGCGAATAGGCCTTCGGTGCCGTGAGCACCGTGTTCATCGGTCTCATGTCGGGCACGTCGCTCGACGGCATCGACGGCGTCCTGGCCGACTTCGCGCCGAGCCAGGCATCCAGACCGCTGCAGGTACTGGCTCACGTGCACCACGCGTTCGCGCCGGGGTTGCGTGACGAGTTGTTGGCGCTGAATCGTTCCGGCGTCGACGAAATCCATCGTGTCGCGCTTGCCGGCAACGCATTGGCACGCGGCTATGCCGATGTCGTCGAGGAATTGCTCACGACAGCGTCGATGGGGCGAGAGCAGGTGGCAGCGATCGGTTGCCATGGTCAGACCGTGCGGCATCGGCCCGGCCAATTCGACGGGATCGGCTACACGGTGCAGGTCAATGCGCCGGCACGCCTGGTGGAGATGTGCGGCATAGATGTAATCGCTGACTTTCGAAGCCGTGACATCGCCGCGGGCGGCCAAGGCGCACCGCTCGTCCCAGCCTTTCATCGCGCCCTGTTCTCTCGACCAGGGCTTGCGGCGGCGATCCTGAACCTCGGCGGCATCGCCAACCTCTCGTCGATCGGCGTCGACGGCGCCACAAGCGGCTTCGATTGCGGCCCGGCCAACGCCCTGCTCGACCTCTGGTGCACCGCGTCCACCGGCCTGCGGTTCGACGCGGCCGGTGCCTGGGCGGCAACTGGCAGGATCGATCGGAGACTGCTCGACGCGATGAAGGGCGAGCCGTACTTCGCCTTGCCAGTGCCCAAGAGCACAGGACGCGACCTCTTCGATGTCGAGTGGCTCGAGGGCCATCTCGTCGCGACAGAGGCACGTCGGCGCCTGTGTGCCGAAGACATCCAGGCAACCCTCGCCGAGTTGACCGCCGCGACCTGCGCCGAGGCTTGCCGCCGCTACGCGCCTTCGGCGCGTGAAGCGATCGTATGCGGCGGAGGCGCGTTCAACACGCATCTGATGGGACGGCTGGCGCTGGCGCTGGCGCCCACGCCCGTCGTCGCAAGTGACGAGCGGGGCTTGCCGGCTGATCAGGTCGAGGCTAGCGCCTTCGCTTGGCTGGCCCGCGCGTTCACTCGCCGTGAACCGGGCAATATCGAGGCCGTGACTGGCGCAGTCGGGCCGCGTTTGCTCGGAGCGCTCTATCCGGCCCGATGACGGTCGGGCATGAAAAAGCCGCCTCACGGCGGCCTGACGGGACGACGGAATCGACTCAGGCCGAAAAGCTCGATCCGCAGCCACAGGTGGTTGTCGCGTTCGGATTCTTGATCACGAACTGGGCGCCCTGCAGGTCGTCCTTGTAGTCGATCTCGGCGCCGGCCAGGTACTGCAGGCTCATCGCGTCGATGAGCAGCGTCACGCCGTTCTTGGCCATCGAGGTGTCGTCGTCGTTGACGATCTCGTCGAAGGTGAAGCCGTACTGGAACCCGGAGCATCCGCCCCCCTGCACGAAGACGCGCAGCTTGAGGTCGGGGTTGCCCTCCTCGTCGACGAGCTCCTTGACCTTGTTGGCGGCACTGTCGGTGAAGACCAGCGGCGGCGGCGGCGCGTCGGCGTCGAAGGTCGTGACGATGTTTTCGGCAACTGCGCTCATGCAACGCTCCTGAAGGTACGGCGAACGGGGATTATCGGCGAATCGCAACGGAACGCTGCCAGCCGCACACATGCCACATGCGGTGGGCCAGCGGCAAAGACAAGAGCCGCCCGAAAGCGGCTCTTTCGCACGAGGCTGATCCGACTCAGCGCTTGCTGAACTGCTTGCGACGGCGGGCGCCGTGCAGGCCGACCTTCTTGCGCTCGACCTCCCGCGCGTCGCGCGTCACGAAGCCGGCGCGGCTGAGGTCGGGCTTGAGCGCCACGTCGTAGTCGATCAGGGCGCGCGTGATGCCGTGCCGGACGGCGCCGGCCTGGCCGGTCTCGCCGCCACCGTGGACGTTGACCTTGACGTCGAAGGCGGCATCGTTCGCGGTCAGGACGAGCGGCTGGCGCACGACCATGATCGACGTCTGGCGGCCGAAATACTCCTCGACCGGCTTGCCGTTGACCAGGATCTGGCCGCTGCCCTTCTTCATGAAGACGCGAGCGACCGACGACTTGCGCCGGCCCGTTCCGTAGTTCCAGTTTCCGATCATCGCGGCGCGTCCTGAAGAATGTCGAGTTTCTTGGGCTGCTGTGCGGTGTGCGGGTGCGTGTCGCCCGCATAGACCTTCAGCTTCTTGATCATCGCGTAGCCCAGCGGACCCTTGGGCAGCATGCCCTTGACGGCCTTTTCCAGGGCGCGGCCCGGATGACGGGCCTGCATGTCCTTGAAATTGATGCCGCGGATGCCGCCCGGATAGCCCGAATGCCGGTAGTAGATCTTGTCCAGGGCCTTGTTGCCCGTGACGCGAATCTTGTCGGCATTGACGATGACGATGAAATCGCCCGTGTCGACGTGAGGCGTGTAGATGGCTTTGTGCTTGCCGCGCAGGCGAAGGGCGACTTCACTGGCCACCCTGCCCAAGACCTTGTCGGTCGCGTCGATCACAAACCATTCATGCGTCACTTCGGCGGGTTTGGCGCTGAAGGTTTTCATGGAAGATTCAAGTTTTGAAAAACGTCCTCTGGACGACGCTGCGACGATCGGACCCACTTCTGGAGGCGGGCTCTCACCGTGTTCACTTCGTCCATGCGCCACAGAGGCACACTTCCCGCTGAGGCGACACGCGAAAAGCCTTCCAGTGTAGCAGAGCATCACGGAACGGCCTTGCGGGGTACTCGGGACTGGTGCGCATCCCCTAGCCAAAGCCTCTACACTGGGGTTAACCCTAGGGCACAACCATGAACTTGATCGAAGGCGGCTTCCAGATCGACGCTGAACAGGCGGAGGACGCACCCGTGCGTTCCGCTGTTCCGACGCCGCTGCGTCCGACCAGCCATCAGCACGGCCCGATCGCCGCTGAGCCAGCCGCCCACAAAGCGCGGACCTGGGTTCCCATCCGATCGCTCGGGCCGCGACATCGGGAGCGCATCGTCGCCCATCTGGTGACGCTCGACGAGCGCTCGCGCTACTTGCGCTTTGGTTACGCCGCGACCGATGCGCAGATCGCACGTTACGTCGACACGATCGATTTCGAGCACGACGAGGTGTTCGGCGTCTTCAACCGGCGCCTCGATCTGATCGCGATGGCACACCTTGCGTATCGCCCGGCCGACGCGACGCGCGGTCGCGAAGCAGCCGCCGAGTTCGGCGTCTCGGTATTGCCGAGAACACGCCGGCGAGGCTTCGGCCGGCGACTGTTCGAGCACGCGATGCTGCATGCCCGCAACCGCGGCGTCGTGTCGATCTTCATCCATGCCCTCAGCGAAAACACGGCGATGCTGAAGATCGCCCGCGAAGCCGGTGCGAGTGTCGAACGCGACGGTCCGGAGTGCGAGGCTTGGCTGAAGCTCACGCCCGACTCCTTTGCGTCGCATCTCGATCAGTTTCTGGGCGAAAGCGCCGCCGAGATCGACTACCGCCTCAAGCGCCACGTCCGCCAGGTCGGGAACCTGTTCAAACGGTCCGAGAAGGCCACAAATGGGGATGGCTGAGCAGTCCTGCCACGGCTAACATGCAGCGCTCCGCTCACCGCGAAGTTGGGTGAAAGCGCCGCCGCATTCAGGAGTCAACAGCCGGCTATGGAATCGCTTCCGTGGGTCGCCGCCTTGGTGGCGGTAGCGTTGCTTGGCGTCGTGTTGCTCGGTTGGTCCTGGGTTTCGCGACGGCGGCCGCGCGCTGCGCCCTTGCCCACCGAATGGGCGATTTCGGCGCGCCCGGTTTTCTCCACCGATGAGCGTCGCGTCTACAAGCTCATGCGCGAAGCCCTGCCGCATCACATCGTCCTTTCCAAACTTCCACTCGTGCGGTTTTGCCAGCCGAGCGATCCGAACGACGTGCGCTACTGGTACGAGCTGCTCGGCTCGATCAACGTCACGTTCGCGGTCTGCAGCGCCAACGGCCGTGTGCTCGCGGCCATCGACCTCGACACCGACCGCAGCAACTCGCGTCGCGTCCTGCAGATCAAGCAATCGGTGCTCGGCGCCTGCCGAGTGCGCTACCTGCGTTGCCCCGTCGACAACCTGCCCTCGCCCGCCGAACTGCAGTTGCTCGTGCCGAGCGCGACGGCGGCGTCGCGCGGGCCACAGCCTGCAAGCGCGCCGCCCAGCGATCTCGACGAAGCACGCGATTCGCTCGCCAGCACCGTCGCCTCGCGGCGGGCCCAACG
>JBDTNU010000188.1:0-7043 GCA_039933535.1 Caldimonas sp.
ACCTTGCCCGGCATGCCGGGCGCGGCCCAGGGCGCGACGTAGCCGGGCGCGACCAGCCCGGCGTTGGCGAAGCTCGATTCGGCGGCGACCGTGCCGCGGCGCTCGAACACCGTCACCTCGTGGCCGTCGGCACCGAGCTCGTACGCCGTAGTCACGCCGATCACGCCGGCCCCGATGACGGCGACGCGCATGTCAGCGCGAGATCGCGGCGGCGGGCAGGTCGGACCGGACCGGGGTGAGCGCGGCCTCCACGGCGAGCGCAGCGTCGAGTACTGCGTCGTCGCGCATCGCCGCGCCCCACAGCATCAGTCCGGCCGGCAGCTCGCCCGCCGCCTGGCACGGCAGGCTGAGCGCGCAGCCGTCGAGCAAGTTGACGATCGCCGGGTTGCGCAGAAGCAGGCCATTCGCGGCGAAAAAGGCGGCGTCGTCGGCGAGCAAAGGCGCAAGCACCGGCGCGACGATCGGCACCGTTGGCGAGAGCAGGGCGTCCCACGGCGCGAGCGCCGCCTCCATGCGCGCGATCCAGGCGCGGCGCCCGGCAAGCAGGTCGATGTAGTCGGCCGCGCTCATGGCTTCGCCGCGGCGGATGCGCAGGGCGACGCGCGGGTCGTAGTCGGCCCCGTGTTCGGCGAGCAGGCGGCGGTGCCAGGCCCAGCTTTCGGCGGCGGCAAAGCCACCGCTGGCGTTGAGGGCGGCCACCTCGTCGAGCAGCGGCAGATCGAAGCGCTCGACCTGCGCCCCCGCCTGCTCGAGCGCGGCCAGGGCGGCCTCGAAGGCGCGGCCGACCGTTGGATCGACCCCGTCGAGCATCAGGGTGCGCGGCACGCCGAGCCGCAACGCGGCCACCGGCTTGCCGGCGACGGCGACCCGCCGGTCGGCAAGCACCTCGTGCAGCACGATCGCGTCGCGCACCGAGCGGGTGATCGCCGCGACCGTGTCGAGGCTGGTCGAGAGCGGCAGCGCGCCATCGCGCGGAACCAGGCGCGCCGTGCTCTTGAAGCCGACCAGGCCCTGCAGCGCCGCCGGGATGCGGATCGAGCCGCCGGTGTCCGACCCCAACGCCGCCCAGGCGGCGCCGCTGGCGACCGAGGTCGCGCCGCCCGAAGTCGACCCGCCGGGAATGCGTGGCGTCGGGTCGAGCGCGGCGCACGCCGGATTGACGGGGGTGCCGTGGTGCGGGTTGATGCCGACGCCGGAGAACGCGAACTCCGACATGTTGGTGCGGCCGATCAGCGCGGCGCCGGCCTGGCGCAGGCGGGCCACCGCTGGCGCGTCGCGGCCGGCGGGGGCGGCGTCGGCGAGAGCGGTCGAGCCGGCGCGGCTCACCTCGCCGGCGACATCGAACAGGTCCTTGAGCGAGACCGCCAGGCCGGCGAGCGGGCCGCTTTCGCGCCCCGTGACGACGGCGCGATCGGCCACCTTGGCGGCGGCGCGGGCGGCGTCGAAGCTCGTCGCGAGGAAGGCGCGGGCACAGGCCGGCGCCCGCGCGGCCTCGATCGAGCGCTCGAGCAGATCGGCGGCGTGGGCCTCGCCGGCCCGTACGCTGCTCCGGGCGTCGGTGAGGTCAGCGCACATCGCAAATGCTACAATCGCATGCTTTGCCCGGAGCGGACAAACGGCTGAATCCATCGATTCGGCGAGGCAGCCGCCCTGTCGTGCAAAGAGTGACGTAATACCGCGCGAACCGGTTCATTCAAGGTGTTGCGGGCGTGATTGGAATCCCGATCCGGGAACGATCAAAGCTTCGCGATTCGAGCCGGGATTCTAGAACCAACCTTTGGAATGAAGAATGTCGATATCGATGCGTGACATGCTGGAAGCCGGCGTCCATTTCGGACACCAGACCCGCTTCTGGAACCCCAAGATGGCCCCGTACATCTACGGCCATCGGAACAAGATCCACATCATCAACCTCGAGAAGACGCAGCCGCTCTTCGACGACGCGATGAAGTTCATCCGCCAGATCGCCGCCCGGCGCGGCACGATCCTGATGATCGGCACAAAGCGCCAGGCGCGCGAGGTGATCGCCCAGGAAGCGAAGCGTGCCGGCATGCCCTTCGTCGACCAGCGCTGGCTGGGCGGAATGCTGACCAACTTCAAGACCGTCAAGGGCTCGCTCAAGCGGCTCAAGGAGATGAAGGCGCAGATCGAGGCCGGCACCGAGATCCGGATCAAGAAGGAAGCGCTGATGTTCCAGCGCGAGATGATCAAGCTCGAGAAGGACATCGGCGGCATCCAGGACATGAACGCGCTGCCCGATGCGATGTTCGTGATCGACGTGGGCTTCCACAAGATCGCGGTCGCCGAAGCGCAGAAGCTCGGCATTCCGATCATCGCCGTGGTCGACTCGAACCACTCGCCGATCGGCATCGACTACGTGATCCCGGGCAACGACGACTCGTCGAAGGCGGTCGCGCTGTACGCCAAGGCAGTCGCCGACGCGGTGCTCGAAGGCAAGGCCAACGCCGCCAGCGACGTGGTGCAAGCCGCGGCCGAGGGCGACGAGTTCGTCGAAGTCGACGAAGCGGCGGCCTGAACTCCACGCCCCGGCCCGCCTCAGCGGCGAGCGGACCCAGGGGCTGTTTCAGCCCCTTTTTTCCAACTGAATCGAGACCGGACGGACCTTCGCAGGGCCAGCCGGTACCCAGGAGCAAGACGATGGCGGCAATCACCGCAAGCATGGTCGGCGCGCTGCGCGCCAAGACCGACGCGCCGATGATGGAATGCAAGAAGGCGCTGACAGAGGCCGGCGGCGACATGGACAAGGCGGAAGAGCTGCTGCGCGTCAAGCTCGGCAGCAAGGCCTCGAAAGCCTCGTCGCGGATCGCCGCCGAAGGCGTGGTCGCCGCGTCGATCGAAGGCGCGATCGGTGCGCTGGTCGAGCTCAATTGCGAGACCGACTTCGTCACCAAGAACGACTCCTTCCTCGCCTTCGCCGCCGCCCTCGCCGCGTTGGTGGCGAAGAGCGCGCCTGCCGACGTCGCGGCGCTTTTAGCCGCGCCGCTCAGCCTCGGCGGCTTCGGTCCGACCGTGGAAGACGTGCGCAAGGGCTTGATCGGCAAGATCGGCGAGAACATGTCGATCCGACGCTTCAAGCGCTATGCCGGCGGCGGCCCGATTGCAAGCTACCTGCACGGCACGCGGATCGGCGTGCTGGTCCAGTACGAAGGCGACGAGACGGCCGCCAAGGACGTGGCCATGCACGTCGCGGCGATGAAGCCCAAGGCGCTGACGACCGCCGATGTCGCCGAGTCGTTGATCGCCGCGGAGCGCTCGGTGGCGACGCTGCGCGCCGCCGAAGACGCCGAGAAGGCCAAGGCGGAAGGCAAGGCGGTGCAGACGCCGGAAATCGTGGCCCGTCGCATCGAAGGCTCGGTCGCCAAGTTCCTGAAGGAGGTCAGCCTGCACAACCAGGCCTTCGTCAAGAATGAAAAGCAGACCGTCGAGCAGATGCTCAAGGAAAAGGCGACCAAGGTCCATGCCTTCACGCTGTACGTCGTCGGCGAAGGAATCGAGAAGAAGACCGACGACTTCGCCGCCGAAGTGGCAGCGCAGGTCGCGGCGGCCAAGGGCGGTTGACCGGGGTAAAGGAAGTCCGGACGGGATGACCGGCCGGATAGACTTCGCCGACAGGCAAAACAACGAGGAACAGGCCCATGGCCGCGTACAAGCGCATCCTGCTCAAGCTTTCCGGTGAAGCCTTGATGGGCGAAGACGCGTACGGCATCAACCGCGCCACGATCGTCCGGATCGTCCGCGAAGTTCAGGAAGTGACGCGACTCGGCTGCGAGCTTGCGATCGTGATCGGCGGCGGCAACATCTTTCGCGGCGTCGCCGGCGGCTCGGTCGGCATGGATCGCGCCACCGCCGACTACATGGGCATGCTTGCCACCGTGATGAATGCGCTGGCGCTGGCCGACACGATGCGCCAGGAGGGGATGACGGCGCGCGTCATGTCGGCGATTGCGATCGAGCAGGTCGTCGAGCCCTATGTGCGACCGAAGGCCTTGCAATACCTCGAAGAGGGCAAGGTCGTGATCTTCGCGGCAGGTACCGGCAACCCCTTCTTCACGACCGATACCGCCGCTGCCCTGCGCGGTGCCGAGATCGGCGCGCAGATCGTCCTGAAGGCGACCAAGGTCGACGGTGTGTACAGCGCCGACCCGAACAAGGATCCGAGCGCGGTCCGCTATTCCAGAATCAGCTTCGACGAGGCGATCATCAAGAATCTGCAGGTGCTCGACGCCACCGCGTTCGCGCTCTGTCGCGACCAGAAGCTGCCGATCCGCGTCTTCTCGATCTTCAAGTCGGGCGCGCTCAAGCGCGTGGTTGAAGGCGAGGACGAAGGCACGCTCGTTCACGTGTGAGGAACAGGCTGACATGACGATCGCAGACATCAGGAAGACCGCGGACCAGAAGATGGGCCGCTCGATCGAGTCGTTCAAGGCCGAGTTGCAGAAGATCCGCACCGGACGCGCCCATCCCGGCATCCTCGACCAGGTCCAGGTCGAGTACTACGGCTCGCACGTGCCGATCAGCCAGGTCGCCAACGTGACCCTGCTCGACTCGCGCACGATCAGCGTTCAGCCCTGGGAAAAGGGCATGGGCGCGAAGCTCGAGAAGGCGATTCGCGAGTCCGGCCTCGGCCTCAACCCGGCGGCGCAGGGCGACCTGCTGCGCGTACCGATGCCGGCCCTGACCGAAGAGCGGCGCAAGGACCTGACCAAGGTCGTGCGCCACGCCAGCGAAGACGCGAAGATCGCGATCCGAAACCTGCGTCGCGATGCCAACGAGCACGCCAAGCGCCTGACCAAGGACAAGGAGATCACCGAGGACGAAGAGCGCCGTTTGCTTGAAGACCTGCAAAAGCTCACCGATCGCACGATTGGCGAGGTCGATCGCCTCACCTCGGCGAAAGAAGCCGAGATCATGGCTGTCTGATGGCACCGGGGCGTCTTGTCTTGACGCTTGCCGAGGGTCCTCGGTGATGGAACGCGGCGAGCTTCCCGCGGCCGTGCCGCGCCACGTCGCGATCGTCATGGATGGCAACGGCCGATGGGCGAAATCGCGCTACATGCCCCGTTTCTTCGGCCACAAGCAGGGCGTCGATGCACTCGTGCGCACTGTGCTCGCCTGTGCCGACCGTGGCGTCGAGTACCTCACCGTGTTCGCCTTCTCATCGGAGAACTGGAAGCGGCCGAGCGAAGAGATCTCCGGCCTGATGGGCCTCGTGCTCGTGGCCGTCTCGAAGTACCTTGCCAAGCTCGCGGGAGACGGCGTGCGCGTGCGCATCGTCGGCGACCGCGCCCAGGTCTCCGACAAGCTTCGCGAAGCCTGGCAGCAGGCCGAAGACAGTACCCGCCACAACACCCGCATCAACCTGTCGGTCGCGTTCAACTATGGCGGCCGCTGGGACATCGTGCAGGCCTGCCGGCAGGCGATGGTCGCGGGCGTGCCGGCCGAAGAGCTCGACGAAGAAAAGCTCAACAGCTACATGGCGCTCAGCTACGCGCCCGACCCCGATCTGTTCATCCGCACCGGCGGCGAGCTTCGCATCAGCAACTTCCTGCTCTGGCAGGCGGCGTACTCCGAGCTCGTGTTCACCGATTGCCTTTGGCCGGAGTTCGGCAGCGAAGAGCTCGACGCCGCGCTCGCCGAATACGCGCGCCGGGAACGCCGGTTCGGCGCGGTCTCGAGCCGCACTGCGCTGGCGTCGGCCGGTACCTGACGCGTGCTCAGGCAGCGCATCATCACCGCGCTGGTACTGCTGGCGTTTCTGCTTCCCGCCCTGGTCGTCAAGACGGTCTGGCCATTCGCGCTACTGAGCCTCGTCGTGATGGCCGCCGCCGGCTGGGAGTGGGGCCGCCTCAATGAAGGCGGCGCCCTCTCGCTGCCGCTCGGCGTCACGCTGGGGATCGCCTGCGGCCTGGCGCTGTGGGCTGGCTGGGGTCAAGCGGCGCCGCGTCTCGCGTGGTGGGTGGCGATGGTGGTGTGGGTGCTTGGCGGCACGTGGGTGCTGCGAGGCGGCGTCGCCGCCTGGCCGCGCCTGCCGCGCGTCGTTCGCTGGGCGATCGGCCTCGTCGTCCTGTGGACGGCATGGCTCGCGCTCGCCAACGCCAAGGCGATCGGCCTCAACTTCATCCTTTCGGTGTTCTGCCTGGTCTGGTCGGCCGACATCTGCGCCTATGCGGGTGGCCGCGCCTTCGGCAAACGCAAGCTCGCGCCCGGCATCAGCCCGGGCAAGAGCTGGGAGGGCGTCTGGAGCGGCATGCTGGGTGCGTTGGTCGTGGCCGCGATCTGGCTCGCGGTCGACGCCACCGGCCTGGTCGATTCGATGAGCCTCTATCAGGTCATCGCGGCGCATTTCAGCTACGCGGGTCTCGCACTTGTCGTCGTGTTCCTGGTCGCGATGAGCGTCGTGGGCGATCTGGTCGAGTCGCTCGTCAAACGCAGCGCCGGCGCCAAGGACAGCAGCGGCCTTCTGCCCGGCCACGGCGGCGTGCTCGACCGTGTCGACGCGCTGCTGCCAGTTTTTCCGATCGCGCTGGCGATGGTTTCGTCATGAGCCAGGCCTTGTCGGCGCGACCGCAGCGCGTCTGCATCCTCGGCGCGACCGGCTCGGTCGGCATGGCGACGCTCGACGTCATCGGCCAGCATCCCGACCGGTTCGAGGTCTTCGCGCTCACAGCACACGCGCGGCTCGACGAGTTGTTTGCCCTCTGCGTGCGCTTTCGGCCACGACACGTCGTGGTCGCGACGGCCGAAGGCGCATCGACCTTGGCGCGCCGCCTCGTCGATGCGAAGCTCGCCACGGAAGTAATGCACGGCGAGCGTGCGTTGTGCGAGCTTGCCGCGCACGGCGAGGTGGACACGGTGATGGCCGCCATCGTCGGTGCGGCCGGCCTGGCGCCCTGCCTGGCTGCGGCGCGTGCCGGCAAGCGCCTCCTGCTTGCCAACAAGGAAGCGCTGGTTGTCGGCGGCGATCTCTTCATGGCTGCGGTCAAGGAGGGCGGGGCCACGTTGCTGCCGATCGACAGCGAGCA
>JBDTNU010000189.1:0-7040 GCA_039933535.1 Caldimonas sp.
ATCATCAACGGCACGACCAACTTCATCCTCTCGGAAATGCGCGCGCGTGGCATCGACTTCGCGACCGCGCTGGCTGAAGCGCAGCGCCTCGGCTATGCCGAGGCCGATCCGACCTTCGACATCAACGGCACCGATGCGGCGCACAAGGCGACACTCGTTTCCGCGATCGCCTTCGGCGTGCCGGTGCAATTCGCGAAGGCCCATGTCGAAGGCATCGCCGACCTGCAGGCCGCCGACATCGCCTACGCGGAGCAGCTCGGCTACCGGATCAAGCTGCTCGCGATCACGAAGCGGCGCGACGCCAAGGATGGCGCGCCGGCCGGCATCGAGCTGCGCGTCCATCCCACGCTGGTGCCGGCCAAGCGCCTGATCGCCAACGTCGAAGGCGCGATGAACGCGGTGCTGGTGCAGGGCGATGCGGTCGGCACGACGCTTTACTACGGCAAGGGCGCGGGTGCCGAACCGACCGCATCGGCGGTGATTGCCGACCTCGTCGACCTGGCGCGCCTGGCCACTGCCGACCCGGACCATCGCGTACCGCATCTCGCATTCCAGCCTGCCTCGATGCAGGACCTCGGCGTGCTGCCGATCGACGAAGTCGTGACCTCGTTCTATTTGCGCCTGCAGGTGGCAGACATCGCGGGCGTGCTGGCGCGCGTGACCGGCATCCTCGCCGAAGACGGCATCTCGATCGACGCACTGCTTCAACGGCCGGCAGAGATCGGTGCCCACGAGGGCGCAGCTCGTACCGACGTCATCATCCTGACGCACGACACGGTCGAAGGCCGGATGACGAAAGCGATCGCGGCGATGCAGGCCCTGCCGACGGTGCTGGCGAAGATCGTGCGCATCCGCAAGGAAGATCTCGGTTGAAATACCTCAGCACGCGCAGCGAGGCGAGCGGCCGGGCTTTCAGCGAAATCCTGCTCGAAGGCCTGGCGCCCGACGGTGGGCTCTACCTGCCGGAGCGCTATCCGCGCATCGACGCGACGACGCTGTCTCGCTGGCGAGGCCTGTCGTATCCCGAGCTGGCTTTCGAGCTGCTCTCGCTCTACATCGACGACATTCCGGCCGGCGAATTGCGCGCGCTCGTTGCCAGGACGTATACGTCGGAAGTCTTCGGCGATGCGCGAATCACGCCGCTGCGACCGCTCGATCCCGGGATCTTCGTCCTCGGACTCTCGAACGGACCGACGCTGGCGTTCAAGGACCTGGCGATGCAGTTCCTGGGCAACGCCTTCGAGTACGAGCTGGCGCGCCGCGGCCGCTCGCTGAACGTGCTCGGCGCGACCTCGGGCGATACCGGCAGCGCGGCCGAGTACGCCTTGAAGGGCAAGCGCGGCGTGAATGTCTTCATGCTCTCGCCGCTCGGCCGCATGAGCCCGTTCCAGCAGGCGCAGATGTTCAGCCTGCAAGACGCCAACATCCACAACATCGCGATCGATGGCGTGTTCGACGATTGCCAGGACTTGGTGAAGTCCGTCTCCGCGGATCTCGCGTTCAAGAAGCGCCACTCGATCGGCACCGTCAACTCGATCAACTGGGCGCGGCTCGTTGCGCAGGTCGTCTACTATTTCTCCGGCTACTTCCAGGCGACGACGTCGAACGACGAGCAAGTCGATTTCGCCGTGCCGACCGGCAACTTCGGCAACATCTGCGCGGGCCACGTCGCGCGGCAGATGGGCCTGCCGATCCGCCGCCTCGTGCTCGCGACCAACGAGAACGACGTGCTCGACGAGTTCTTCCGCACCGGCAGCTACCGGGTTCGATCAGCCGCCGAAACGCACGAAACGTCGAGCCCGTCGATGGACATCTCGAAGGCGTCGAACTTCGAGCGCTTCGTCTTCGACGCTCTCGGTCGCAACGCATCGCGAACGCGCGAGCTGTTCGCCGAGGTCGAATCACGGCGCGTGTTCTCGCTCGCCGCCGTTGAACGCGAGCGCGTCGCCGGCTTCGGCTTCACGAGCGGGTGCAGCAGCGCCGAAGACCGCCTGGCGACGATCCGCGAGGTCTACGCGAGTCATGGCGAGGTGATGGACCCGCACACCGCCGACGCGCTCAAGGTCGGTCGCGAGCGCGCCGAGCCGGGCACGCCGATGATCGTTCTCGAGACAGCGTTGCCGGCGAAGTTCAACACGACAGTGCGCGAGGCGATCGGCATCGATGCGCCGCGCCCGGCGCGCTTCGCCGGGATCGAGCACTTGCCGCGGCGTTTCAAGACCTTGCCTGTGGACCTTGCGCGCCTCAAGGCCTTCATCGCAGAAAATGGCTGAGCCATGAGCGCTGCCGATCCGAACGCCCATTTCAAGCCGACGATGCTCTCGCTGGACGACGCCGTCGAACGGGTGCTGGCCCGCATCCAGGCACCTTCGCTGGCGCGTGCCGAAAGCGTCTCGACCTTCGACGCGCTGCGTCGTGTGCTCGCCGAAGACGTGCGCTCGCTGCTCGACGTGCCGCCCGCCGACAACAGCGCGATGGACGGCTATGCCTTGCGTGTCGCCGATGTGCCCGTCGCCGGCACGGTGCTGCCGGTCAGCCAACGCATCCCTGCGGGCAGCGTCGGCAAGCCTCTCGAACCGGGGACGGCGGCGCGTATCTTCACCGGCGCGCAGATTCCAGCCGGCGCGGACACGGTCGTCATGCAAGAGCAGTGCGAGGCGGTGGCCGGGGGCGTTCGCATCAATGTCGTCTCGCGCGCCGGCCAATCAATCCGGCGCCGCGGTGAAGACGTGCGCCGCGATTCGGTCGTGCTCGGCGCCGGACTTCGGCTTTCACCGCAGGCATTGGGCATGGCGGCGGCCGTCGGCGCCGCGTCGATCAAGGTTGGTGCCAGGCCGCGCGTCGCCCTGTTCTCGACCGGCGACGAGCTCGCCATGCCCGGCGACGTGCTCAAGCCCGGCGCGATCTACAACTCGAACCGCTTCACCCTGCGGGGCCTGATTGAATCGCTGGGCGGGATCTGCGAGGACTTCGGCATCGTTCCCGACCGGCTCGACGCGACCCGCGAGACGCTCAAGCGCGCAGCCCAGGGCAACGACCTGATCATCACCTGTGGCGGTGTTTCCGTCGGCGAAGAAGACCATCTCAAGCCCGCCGTCGAGAAGGAAGGACGGCTCGACCTCTGGCAGATCGCGATCAAGCCGGGCAAGCCGCTCGCGTTCGGCGAGGTGTTTCGCGGCGACGGCTCGTCGGCGTGGTTCATCGGCCTGCCGGGCAACCCGGTCTCGTCGTTCGTCACTTTCCTGTTTGCGGCGCGGCCGGTGCTGCTGAAGCTGCAAGGCGCGACCGATCTCGCACCGAGATGGGTCTCGACGCGCGCCGATTTCGCCTGGCCCCGGGCCGACAAGCGACGCGAATTCCTGCGCGTCCGCCGCAACGCTGGCGGCGGGCTCGACCTGTTCGCCAACCAGGGCTCGGGTGTTCTCACCTCGACGGTCTGGGCCGACGGCCTGGTCGACAACCCTGGCGGCACGACGATCGCGCCGGGCGACACGGTTCGCTACCTGCCCTTTGCCGAGCTGCTCGGATGAAGATCGAGGTGCGCTATTTCGCGTCGCTGCGCGAGGCCCTGGGCCACGCCGAAGTGGTGGAGCTCGATTCGGCAACGACCGTTGGCGCGCTTCGCGACGCGCTTGCCGCGCGTGGCGGCCGACATGCGGAAGTACTTGGTCGCCAGCGCGCCGTGCGCAGCGCCAGGAACCGCACGATGTGCACCGAATCGGCCGTCGTCGCCGAGGGCGACGAGATCGGCTTCTTTCCGCCGGTGACTGGAGGCTGAGTGGGCCTGCCGCGCGTCGCGATCCAGGCGGAAGACTTCGAGGCGAGTGCGGAAATCTCCGCCCTGCGCGCCGATGATGGAAGCATCGGCGCAGTGGCGGCCTTCGTCGGCACGGTCCGCGATCGAAGCGACGGCGCGACGGTGGCGTCGATGGAGCTCGAGCACTACCCGGGCATGACCGAGAGCGCGATCGAGGCCATGATCGACGAGGCCTTCTCGCGCTTCGACATCCGCGCCGCGCGCGTTGTCCACCGCATCGGCGTGCTCGCGGCGCGCGAACAGATCGTCCTCGTGGCGGTCGCGTCGTCGCATCGCGCCCAGGCCTTCCAGGCCTGTGAATTCCTGATGGACTACCTGAAGACCCACGCGCCGTTCTGGAAGAAGGAAGCGACCGAGGCGGGCGGGCGCTGGGTCGACGCGCGGGTAGCCGACGACGCGGCGTTGGCGCGCTGGGGCATCGAGGCCGTCAACGCTGAACCGGCCGAAGCCGTGGCCCGGAGCCCGGGGCCGTGACATCGACCTTGACTTGGGCCGGCGTGCTCTCCGTTTCGGCCGGAGGGGTTGTCGGCTGCCTGCTGCGTTGGCTCGTTGGCATCTGGCTCAACGCGCGCTGGAGCGGTTTCCCGCTCGGCACGCTGTTCGTCAACTGCGTGGGCGGCCTGCTGATCGGCGCGGCGCTGTTCTGGTTCGAGCGCTCACCGAACGAGCTGATGCGCCTCCTGATCATCACCGGCATGCTGGGCGGCTTCACGACCTTTTCGTCGTTCTCCGTGGAGTCGCTGATCATGGTGCAGCGAGGTGAGTTTCTGCTGGCGATCGCGCACACGCTCGGCCATGTGCTGGGCGCGCTGGCCTCGGCGGCGATCGGATTTCGACTGGCGCAATTGATCCTGGTCAAGTAGGCGCGCCGTCCTCCGAGAGACGGCTTGAAAAGAGCTGACGATCGCCTCAACTGGCCTCGATCCGGAGAACCCCGCCATGCGACTCGACAAACTCACGACTACCTTCCAGCAGGCGCTCGCAGACGCACAGAGCCTGGCCGTCGCCAAGGACAACCCCTACATCGAGCCGGCCCACCTGGTCTCGGCAATGCTCGCGCAGCCCGACGGGCCCAAGGCGCTGCTCTCTCGCGCTGGCGTCAACGCCGGCCGATTGCAATCGGCCCTCGATGCCGACCTGGCCAAGCTGCCGCAAGTGGAGGGCGGCGAAGTCGTGCAGCCCGGGCGCGACCTGGCCGCGCTGCTGCAGGCGGCGGAGAAGGAAGCCGGAAAGCATGGCGACCAGTTCGTCGCCAGCGAGATGTTCCTGCTCGCCGCTGCGGAGGCGAAGAGCTCGATCGGCAAATTGCTGAAAGAAAACGGCGTGACCAAGGCCGGGCTGCAGGCCGCCATCGATGCCGTGCGCGGCGGCCAGAAGGTCGACAGCGCCGATTCCGAAGGCCAGCGCGAGGCGCTGAAGAAGTACACGCTCGACCTGACCGAGCGGGCGCGCCTCGGCAAGCTCGACCCGGTGATCGGCCGCGACGACGAGATTCGCCGTGCCATCCAGGTCCTGCAGCGCCGTACCAAGAACAACCCCGTGCTGATCGGCGAGCCTGGCGTCGGCAAGACCGCGATCGTCGAGGGCCTGGCGCAGCGCATCGTTGCCGGCGAAGTGCCCGATTCGCTGAAGAACAAGCGCGTGCTGGTGCTCGACATGGCCTTGCTGCTGGCCGGCGCCAAGTTCCGCGGCGAGTTCGAGGAGCGCCTGAAGAGCGTGCTCAAGGAAGTGGCGCAGGACGAAGGCCAGACCATCGTCTTCATCGACGAGATCCACACCATGGTCGGCGCCGGCAAGGCCGAAGGCGCGATGGACGCCGGCAACATGCTCAAGCCCGCACTGTCGCGCGGCGAGCTGCATTGCATCGGCGCGACGACGCTGAGCGAGTACCGCAAGTACATCGAGAAGGACGCCGCACTCGAGCGGCGTTTCCAGAAGATACTGGTCGCCGAGCCGAGCGTCGAGGCAACGATCGCGATCCTGCGCGGCCTGCAGGAAAAGTACGAGGTCCACCACGGCGTCGAGATCACCGACCCGGCGATCGTCGCCGCGGCCGAGCTCTCGCACCGCTACATTGCCGACCGCTTCCTTCCCGACAAGGCGATCGACCTGATCGACGAAGCGGCGTCCAAGGTCAAGATCGAGATCGACTCCAAGCCCGAGGCGATCGACAAGCTCGACCGGCGCCTGATCCAGTTGCAGATCGAGCGCGCCTCGGTGCTCAAGGAAAAGGACGAGGCGAGCAAGCGCCGCCGCGACCTGATCGAGGAAGAGATCGTCCGCGTGCAGCGCGAGATCGCTGACCTCGACGAGATCTGGAAGTCCGAGAAGGCGGCGGCGCAGGGCTCGGCGCAGTTGCTCGAGGACATCGACAAGACGCGCTTCAGGATCGAGGAACTCAAGCGCAAGGGCGACTACGACAAGGTCGCCGAGCTGCAGTACGGAACCTTGCCCGAGCTCGAGCGCAAGTTGAAGGAAGCGCAGGCCAAGGAGCAGAAGAAGAGCGCCGACAAGGGCCGGCCGCAGTTGCTGCGCACGATGGTCGGCGCCGAAGAGATCGCCGAGGTCGTGGCGCGGGCCACAGGCATTCCGGTGTCCAAGCTGATGCAGGGCGAGCGCGACAAGCTGCTGCAGATGGAGACGAAGTTGCACGAGCGCGTGATCGGCCAGGACGAGGCGATCGCCGCGGTGGCCAACGCGATTCGCCGCTCACGCTCGGGCCTGTCCGATCCGAACCGCCCGACCGGGTCGTTCCTGTTCCTCGGGCCGACCGGCGTCGGCAAGACCGAGCTATGCAAGGCGCTCGCCGGATTCCTGTTCGACAGCGAAGACCATCTCATCCGCCTCGACATGAGCGAGTTCATGGAGAAGCACTCGGTCGCGCGCATGATCGGCGCGCCGCCGGGCTACGTCGGCTACGACGAAGGCGGCTACCTGACCGAGGCCGTGCGCAGGAAGCCTTACTGCGTGCTGCTGCTCGACGAGGTCGAAAAGGCACACCCGGATGTCTTCAACGTGCTGCTCCAGGTGCTCGACGACGGGCGCCTGACCGACGGCCAGGGCCGCACGGTCGACTTCAAGAACGCCGTCATCGTGATGACCTCGAACCTCGGCTCGCAGCAGATCATGCAGATGGCGGGGCAGAGTTCGGAAGCGATCAACGACGCGGTCTGGGTCGAGGTCAAGAAGCACTTCCGGCCCGAGTTCCTGAACCGGATCGACG
>JBDTNU010000190.1:0-7012 GCA_039933535.1 Caldimonas sp.
CTGGGGCAACACGCTGTTCAAGCAGGGCACCGAGCTGGTCGCCCTGCAGCGCGGCAACCTCGAGATGGCCAACCTCGCGCCGCAGGACATCTCCAAGCAGGTGCCGGCCTGGTCGCTGCTCACCTCGGCTTATTTGTTCCGCGACGCCGCGCACCTGAAGAAGACCTTCAAGAGCGACGTCGGCCGCGACTTCATCAAGATCGCGCGCGACCAGCTCGGCATCGAGGTGATCACGCCGGTCTACTTCGGCTCTCGCCACGTCAACCTCAAGCCCGACCGCGTCATCAAGACGCCGGCCGACCTGGCCGGCATCAAGCTGCGCATGCCGCCGGGCGAGTTCTGGCAGTTCCTCGGCGAGTCGATCGGCGTCAGTCCGACCCCGGTGGCCTTCGCCGAGGTCTACACCGCCTTGCAGACCGGCGCGATCGACGGCCAGGACAATCCGCTCCTGCTCAGCAAGCTGATGAAGTTCGACGAGGTGACGACGCAGTTCGTGCTCACCGGCCACGTCGTCGGCTTCGACGTCATGACCGTCTCGTCGAAGGCCTGGGGCGAGCTCAAGCCGGATCAGCAGGCCCGCTTCCGCGCCAGCGCCGAGAAGGCGATCGACGACTACACCGCCAAGTTCGAGGGCCTCGAGCGCGACGCCATCGCGGCGCTGAAGGCCGAGGGCAAGAAGGTCTACACGCCCGACGTGAACGCCTTCCGGACCTTTGCGCAGAAGCGCTATCTCGACAAGTACGGACAGGACTGGCCGAAGGGCGCGCTCGAGCGCATCAACGCGCTGTAGACCCGGGCGTTCGGCCATGACGCAAGCTGCCGAGCCGCGCGCCCGCGGCCAGACGATCCTCGCCTGGCTGCGGCGGCGCGCCGACGACGTCGCGGTCCTGCTGATCGCGACGATGTTCGTCTCGTTCCTGCTGCAGATCGTCTTCCGCTACGTGTTCAACCGCCCGCTCGGCTGGACTGAGGAAGTGACAGTTCTCTGCTGGGTCTGGGTCGTGCTGTGGGGCGCCTCGTTCATCATCGCCGACGCCGACGAGGTGCGCTTCGACATCATCTACAACCTCTTCCCGCCGAAGGCGCGGCGCGCTTTCACCATCGTCGCGAGCCTGGCGATGATCGCGATCATGGCGCTCTCGTTGCCCGCCACGTGGCGCTACGTGGAGTTCATGCGGCGCGAGCATTCGGCCTCTCTCCACATGCGCTTCGACTACCTCTATTCGATCTACGTGATCTTCGCCGTCGTCTGCATCCTGCGGCAAGTGCGCGTCGCGTGGCTGGCCTGGCGCGGCGAAGCGCAGTCGGCAGTGGCCGAGCACCCCGAAGGCGTCTCGCCGTGATGGGCCTTTCGCCCTTCACGATGTGCGTGATCGTGCTGGTGGCGCTGGCCGCGATCGGCCTGCCGATCGCCCTGTCGATGATCGCCGCGTCGATCTTCTACCTGCTCGCCGCCGGCCTTGACCCGGGCACCGCCGCCGAGCAGATCCTCAACGGCCTCTACAACAGCTACGTGCTGCTGGCGGTGCCGCTCTTCATCCTCGCCGCCGACCTCATGAATACCGGCAGCCTGACCGACCGGCTGCTCAAGTTCTGCCTCGTGCTGGTCGGGCGATTCCGCGGCGGCCTGGGCCACGTCAACATCGTCGCCAACATCATCTTCGCCGGCATGTCGGGCTCGGCGATCGCCGACGCGGTGGGCATCGGCCGGATCATCATCGGCATGATGGCGCGCGACGGCAAGTACCCGGTCGCGTACGCGGCGGCGATCACCGCCTCGGCGTCGATCATCGGGCCGATCATCCCGCCGTCGATCCCGATGGTCATCTACGCGCTGGTCTCCGACGCGTCGATCGGCTTTCTCTTCCTCGCCGGCGTCATCCCGGGCCTGCTGCTCGGCGTCGCGTTCATGGTGATGAACGCCGTCATCTCCAGGCGCCGCCGCTATCCGGTGGAAACGCCGGTGCCGCTGCGCGAGGTGCCGCGCGCCACCTGGAACGCCTTCCCGGCGCTGATGCTGCCGGTCATCCTGCTGTTCGGCATCTACGGCGGCGTGATGACACCCACCGAAGGCGCCGCCGCCGCGGCCGCCTACGCGCTGCTCGCGGCGGGCCTGATCTACCGTGCGCTGACGCCTCGTCAGATCTACGCCGTGCTGCTCTCGAGCGCCAAGGCGACGACCTCGGTGGGCATGCTGATCGCCGGCGCGCTGGCCTTCAACTACGTCGTCACCGCCGAGAACATCCCGGTGTCGGTGCAGCACTTCGTCGCCGGCTTCCACCTGTCCGCCTTCGGCTTCCTGCTGATGGTCAACGCGATCCTGCTCGTCCTGGGTTGCCTGCTCGAAGGCACGACGATCCTGCTCGTGATCGTGCCGATCTTCATCCCCACGGCGAAAGCGCTCGGCATCGACACCGTGCACTTCGGCGTGGTCGTCGTCGTCAACATCATGATCGGCCTGCTCACGCCGCCGTTCGGGCTGCTGCTCTTCATCGTCGCCAACATGACGAAGCAGCCGCTGGTGGCGATCGTGCGCGAGGCCACGCCCTTCATCCTCGCCGCGATCGTCGTGCTGGCGGTGATCACCTTCGTGCCCGAGACCGTCCTCTGGCTGCCGCGGATGCTGGGCTACAAGGGCTGAGCACAGCCCATGGACATCGCATGAACAAGCCGATCTACGTCCTCAACGGACCGAACCTCAATCGTCTCGGCTTGCGCGAGCCCGAGATCTACGGCCATACGACGCTTTCGGAAATCGAGGCGCTGTGCCGCCAGACGGCCGGCACGCGGGCGCTCGAGTTCCGCCAGACGAACAGCGAAACGCAGATGATCGACTGGATCCACGAGGCGATCGATCGCGCCTGCGGCATCGTCATCAACCCGGCGGCGTATTCGTTCACCTCGATCGCCATCCTCGACGCGCTCAAGATGTTTCCCGGGCCGATCATCGAGCTGCACATCTCCAACATCCACCGGCGCGAGGAGATCTATCACCGCTCGCTGATGTCGCGTGCGGCAACGGCGGTGATCGCCGGCCTCGGTGCGAGCGGCTACGCCGCCGCGGTACGAGCGGTCGCCGAGCTGGTCGATGTCGCGGCGGCTGCGGGCCCGCCGGACAGCTGAACGATCACGGCCGCTCGAAAGCGTCAACCACGTTGGCGGCGTTGCTGCCGAGCTCGCTCGCCGCGTAGCCGCCTTCCAGGACGAACACCGTCGGGCAACCGAGCCGCTTCAGTCGCGCGCCCAGGCGAGAGAAATCGTCGGCCTGCAACGTGAACGTCGAGATCGGATCGCCGGCAAAGGTATCGAGACCGAGCGAGACGACGAGGGCATCGGGCCGATGCCGCGCGATCCGGTCGCACGCGCTCTCGAGCGCATCGAACCAGGTGCCTGCGGACGAGCCCGCCGGCAGCGGCACGTTCATGTTGAACCCCAGGCCGGGTCCCGCGCCGGACTCGTCGGTATGGCCCAGGTAGAACGGGTACTCGGTGCGCGGATCGCCATGGATGCTGACGAACAGGACGTCGGCGCGCTCATAGAAGATGCTCTGCGTGCCGTTGCCGTGGTGGTAGTCCACGTCGAGGATCGCGACCCGACCGCAGCCGTGGCCCAACAAGGTCTGGGCGGCCACCGCGGCATTGTTGATGAAGCAATAGCCGCCCATGAAGTCGGCGCCTGCGTGATGCCCCGGCGGTCGGGTGGCGCAGAAGACGCTGCGCGCCCCTTGGCTCAGCAGGCCGGCGGCGCTGGCCGCGGCGTCGGCGCCGGCCTTGGCGGCGACCCAGGTGCCGGCCGCCATGGGGCTGCCGTTGTCCATGGAATAGAGGCCCAGTCGAGCGGTGAAGTTCTCGGGCTCCAGATCGCTGCGCAAGGTACGCACCGGCCACACCGACGGGAACGGTTGACGGTCGTCGTTGCCCGGGTCAAGGGCCAGCCATTGCGACCACGCCGATTCCAGAAACGCCAGATAGCGCGAGCTGTGCACGAGGTGCAGAACAGCGCTGCTGTCTTGCTCCGGAGCACGGATTTCGTGGCCGCGTTGCCGCAGCGCCTGGACCACGAATTCGGCCCGGGCTGGCGACTCGAAGCAAGGCACGCGCTCGCCGCGAAAGAACTCGCTGGCCGGAGCGTGACCTTCATGCAGTGGCGAGAAAAGAATCAGCATGGGCTTTGCGGCGCGCCCCGGGCGGCCTGCCGCAAGACGACTCGTCCATCATAGGGGCCATGCCCGCCACACCCGCCGAACGCCGCGAACTGCGCAAGCGCTGCAGTCTCGTCATCCCCGACTTCGCGACGGGCAGCGCGGCCGACGACTTTCGCCAGCTCGCCGCGTGGTGCGAGGAACACCAGGTCGAGCACGACCAGTACGGGCAGGGCGAGCTGGTCGAGGGCTTCGAGCGCAAGGTCGCGAGGCTGCTCGGCAAGCCAGCGGCGGTGTTCATGCCCAGCGGCGTCATGGCCCAGCTTGCGGCCGTGCGGGTCTGGACCGAGACGGCCGGCGTCGCCCGCTTCGGCATGCATCCCACGTCGCACTTGACGCATCACGAGGAACAGGCTTATCAAGCTCTGCTGCATTGCCACGGCGTGCCGATCGGCCAACGGCTCCGGCCGATGCGGGCGAGCGACCTCGAGGCCGCTCACCAGGCGCTGGCGTGCGTCATCGTCGAGCTGCCGATCCGCGAGTCGGGCGGGCAACTGCCGTCGTGGGACGAGCTCGACGCGCTGAAGGCGATGGCGCGCGAGCGTCGCGTGCCCTTGCACATGGACGGCGCGCGCCTCTGGGAAAGCGCCGCGTACTACGGCAAGGACTACGCGGCGATCGCCGCCGGATTCGATTCGGTGTACGTCTCGGTCTACAAGGGCATCGGCGGGTTCGCGGGCGCGCTGCTCGCAGGCTCCGACGATTTCGTGGCGACCGCGCGGCTGTGGCGGCGGCGCATGGGCGGCACGCTGCATCGTCTCAGCCCGCTGGTGGCCGCCGCGGCGATGCGCTTCGACGAACGGATCGCCCTGATGCCGGCGCTCTACCGCCGCGCCGTCGACCTCGCGGCCGGGCTCGGTGTTCTTCCGGGGCTGCGCGTCAACCCGACGGTGCCGCACACGAACCTGATGCATCTGTACTTCGACGCCCTCCCCGATGCCGTGGCCGAAGCGCGCGACGAGCTGGCTCGAATCAGCGGCTGCTGGCTGATCGGCGGCATCCAGGCTGCCGAAGTGCCGGGGTGGAGCGTGACCGAGCTCTATGTCGGCGACCAGCTTCTCCAGGTCGGCAACGAGCGCGTCGTTCCGCTGTTTGCGCAACTGTGCGAGGCGATCCAGGGCCTTTAGCGATCAGCCGATAAGACTTTGCTCGCGCTGCCGACGACGAGGCGCTTGACAGGCCTCTCGTCCGTAGGTTACCGTTCGGCTACGTAACTGAACGGTTATATACATGCCAGGCGATTCGCTCTCGCTCACTTTCTCTGCCCTCGCCGACCCGACCCGCCGCGCCATCCTCGCGCGGCTGGCCACGGGGCACGCCGTGGTCAAGGACATCGCCCTGCCTTTCGAGATGAGCTCGCCGGCCGTCTCCAAGCATCTGCGGGTGCTCGAACGCGCCGGCCTCGTCGAGCAGGGAAAGCTCGCGCAGTGGCGCCCGCGCCGCCTCGTGGCCACACCGCTGCAAGAGGCCGCCGACTGGCTGCAGGCCTATCGGCCGTTCTGGGAAGAGCGTTTCGATCGCATGGACCTTGCACTGAAGAAGATCAAGACGGAGAAGAAGCGATGACTGCCCTACCCGATCTGCACAACGACATCGACGCTTCGGCGCTCGTGCTCACTCGCGTCTTCGACGCGCCACCCGCGCAGGTGTTCGGCCTCTGGTCGGACCCCGAGCATGTGAAGGAGTGGTGGCACCCGAAGGACTTCACCACGCCGGTCTTCGAGATGGACTTTCGCGAGGGCGGCGCCTACCGCTACTGCATCCATTCGAACGGGCGTGACGGCTGGGCGCACGGCACGTACAAGACGATCGAAGCGCCGCACCGCCTGGTCTTCACCTTCCAGTGGGAAAGCGGCGACGCCACGCACGACGCCGAGACGCTGATCACATTGAGCTTCGAGGCGCAAGGCGACGACCAGACGGTGATGACGTTTCGCCAGGCGCCCTTCGCCTCGACGAGCGCACGCGACAGTCACGGCGCAGGCTGGGGCCAGGTGCTCGACGCGTTCGACCAGGCACTCGCCGGGGTGCGCACGTGATCCGCGTCAGCGCGTTCCGTTGGGTGCCGCCGTTTGCGCAAGGCCTGGTGCGCGACCTGCGCGTGCGCTGGGCGCTCGAAGAAGCGGGTGTCGCCTACGAAGAAAATCTGATCGGCCCGCAAGACCAGAAATCCGCGAGCTATCGCGAGCTGCAGCCCTTCGGCCAGGTGCCGGCGCTCGAGGAGGACGGCCTCGTGCTGTTCGAGTCGTGCGCCATCGTCATGCACATCGGCGAGCGCTCGGAAGTGCTGCTGCCGGGCGACGAGCCTGCGCGTGCCCGCGTCCGCAGCTGGATGCTCGCCGCGCTGAACACGATCGAGCCACCGATCATGATGCTCAACGTGATCGACCTGCAGCCCGGCGGCGCGCGCGAAGGCGCGAAGGACGTCCGCGCGTCGGTGGTCGCGATGATCGAGAAGCGGCTCGACAGCCTGGTCGACTTTCTCGGCGATCACGAGCACCTGGTAGAAGGCCGCTTTACCGCCGCCGACCTGCTCATGACGACGGTGCTGCGCATCCTGCGCACGACCGATCTCGTCGCTCGGCGGCCGACGCTCGAGGCTTACCGATTGCGCTGCGAGGCGCGGCCGGCGTTCCAGATCGCGCTCGCCGCGCAGATGGCGACGTTCGCCAAGTACGCGCCGCCGCCGAAAGCCTAGGACCGACGCCCAGCACGATCGGAGGAGTCGCCTTCACATGCTCTCTGCATAGAGCTCACGGCCGATCAGCATGCGCCGGATCTCGCTCGTGCCGGCGCCGATCTCGTAGAGCT
>JBDTNU010000191.1:0-7011 GCA_039933535.1 Caldimonas sp.
GACGAGCAAGGCGGTGCGGCGCGAGCGCAAGACCGGGCGCCTTGTCGTCGACGCGTCTAGTGCATGAAGAAGTAAATCGCCACGAGAACGATGACCGGCACCCCGAGGAACCAGCCCAGTACGTACTTGCCCATGATCTTCTCCTCTGTGAAGTTGTCGAAGCGGAGAGCGTAGAAATTGGAGCTGGCTCCGTCGGCAAGGCGACGGCGCATGCGAATGTAGGAGGGCGGCGCGTGGACAGGTGGCTGGCTACTGGACAGCTCTCAAGAGGGTCTCGCGGCATCCGCTGGTTGTAGGCATGCTCCGACGCTTCCTCGCGCCGGGAGCGACGCGCAGGCGGGCCTGTTCGGCAATGGCGCGCATGTCATGCGGCACCTAACCTTGCGACCACATTGCATCCCGCAATGAGCCTTCGACGCGCAGCAGGAATGCGACTTTGCAGCGTTCTCGTCGGCATCACTTACGCCCACCGCGGAGACACACCATGAACGAAACCATCAAGAAGCCCACTGCAAACCGCGACCCCATCAGCGGCACTCCGGGAGCCCATCCGGTCGGCACCGGTATTGGCGCCGCGCTCGGTGGTGCCGCCGCCGGTGCGGCCACCGGCACCGTTGCCGGACCCGTCGGCACGGTCGTCGGTGCCGCGGTCGGCGCGATCGTCGGCGGCCTGGCGGGCAAGGGCGTCGCGGAGTCGATCGACCCGACCCGCGAGGATGCCTACTGGCGCGAGAACTACAAGGGCCGCCCCTACGTCGACCCGAGCGCGACCTACGACGACTACGGGCCGGCGTACGGCTACGGCGTGTCGTCGTACGGCACGTACGAAGGGCGCAGCTTCGACGAAGTCGAGCCCGAACTGTCGCGTGGCTGGAGCACGGCGCGCGGCACGTCGAGCCTGAGCTGGGATCGCGCCCGCAACGCGTCGCGCGACGCCTGGCACCGTCTTGGCGACACGGTCGAGCGCGCGATTCCCGGCGACTCGGATCACGACGGCAAGTAATCCAATGGGCGGCGCGCGCTGCCCTGGTCTCTACGGCTTCTCAGAATTGGGCACGGCGCTTGCCGAGCACAAGGATGAGTTGCCGGGCGACATGCCCCGAGCCTCCGCCTGAGATCGACACAAACAGGCAATGCCGCCTGCGGGCGGCATCTTTTTTCGTGGCTTCACCAGAAACGAGATACGAACGATGAGCAAGAACACGAAGGCTGCGCGAGCGCGCAAGAGCCAGGAGTCGAACCGCGCGCCGTACGGCGCAGCCCAACTGGCCGCGGGCGGCGAGTTGCACGAAGTGTCGGGCGGCGAGCACCCTCCGCTGACAACCAACCAGGGCCTGCCGGTCTCCGACAACCAGAACTCGCTGCGCTCGAACGCGCGCGGGCCGACCCTGCTCGAAGACTTCATCCTGCGCGAGAAGATCACCCACTTCGATCACGAGCGCATTCCCGAACGGATCGTGCACGCCCGCGGCACCGGCGTGCACGGGTTCTTCGAGCTCAGCGAATCGCTGGCCCACCACACGACGGCCAAGGTGCTGACCGAGGTCGGCGTACGAACCCCCGTCTTCGCGCGCTTCTCTACCGTGGCCGGCGGCTCCGGCTCGATCGACACGCCGCGCGACGTGCGCGGCTTTGCCGTCAAGCTCTACACGAAGGAAGGCAACTGGGATCTGGTCGGCAACAACATCCCGGTCTTCTTCATCCAGGACGCCATCAAGTTCCCCGACCTCATCCACGCCGTGAAGATGGAGCCTGACCGTGGTTTTCCGCAGGCAGCGACAGCGCACGACACCTTCTGGGACTTCATCTCGCTCACGCCCGAGGCCATGCACATGGTGATGTGGGCGATGTCCGATCGCACCTTGCCGCGCTCGCTGCGCATGATGGAAGGCTTCGGCATCCACACCTTTCGTCTCGTCGATGCCGAGGGCGATTCGACCTTCGTGAAGTTCCACTGGCGGCCGAAGCTCGGCCTGCAGTCGACGATCTGGGACGAGACGGTGAAGATCGCCGGGGCCGATCCTGACTTTCATCGCCGCGACATGTTCGAGGCGATCCAATCGGGCGCCCATCCCGAGTGGGAATTCGCGGTCCAGCTCTTCACCGAGGAACAGGCGAGCGCGTTTCCCTTCGACCACCTCGACTCGACCAAGCTCATTCCCGAGGAGCTCGTGCCCCTGAAGGTGATCGGCCGCATGGTGCTCGACCGCTGGCCGGACAACTTCTTCGCCGAGACCGAGCAGGTCGCGTTCTGTCCGTCGCACCTCGTGCCGGGCATCGACTTCTCGAACGATCCGCTGCTGCAGGGCAGGCTGTTCTCGTACCTCGACACCCAGCTCTCGCGGCTCGGCTCGCCGAACTTCCACCAGATCCCGGTCAACGCGCCCAAGTGTCCGTTCGCCAACCAGCAACGCGACGGACACATGCAGATGGCGCAGCCCAAGGGCCGGGTCGCTTACGAGCCGAGCTCGCTGGCCGCCGATTCGCCGCGCGAGAGTCCGGCGCTCGGATTTCGAAGCGCGGTCGTGGCCGAAGACGGCGAGCGCGGTCGGGTTCGCTCGGAAACGTTTGCCGACCACTACAGCCAGGCGCGGCTGTTCTTCAGAAGCCAGACCGCGCCCGAGCAGGCGCACATTGCCTCGGCGCTGGTGTTCGAGCTCTCCAAGGTCGAGGCCCTGCACGTGCGCGAAGCGATGGTCGGCCACCTGTTGCACATCGAGCCGAGCCTGGCTCAGCGCGTCGCCGATGGCCTGGGGCTCGGGGCGATGCCGGACGCGCCGCCAGCCGCCCGGCCGATTCTCGACATGGCCGCGTCGCCGGCGCTGCAACTGATCGGCAAGATGCGTGCGACGCTGGAAGGACGGGCCATCGGCATCCTCGTCGCCGACGGCTCCGACGGTGCGCTTGTCGCAACGCTCAAGAAAGCCGCGATCGCCGCCGGTGCGAGCGTGAAGATCATCGCACCGAAGGTAGGCGGCGCCACGCTGGCCGACGGCTCGCGCCTGGCTGCCGAAGGACAGCTCGCGGGCACGCCGTCGGTGTTGTTCGATGCCGTGGCCGTGATCCTGTCGGATGCCGGTGCCGCGGCCCTGGCTGGCGAAGGCGCCGCGATCGACTTCGTGCGCGACGCTTTCGGCCACCTCAAGGCCATCGCCATCGACCACGGCGGACAGGCTTTGCTGCAGCGTGCCGGCGTCGATCCCGACGGCGGCGTCGTGAGCGCCCACGACACGAGCGCATTCGTCGCGGCGGCCATGACGCGTCAATGGCAACGCGAGGCCTCGGTGCGCACGCTCGCCTGAGCAAGGGGACGGTCGCGCCCTGCGACAATCCGTCATCGGGCCACGGGGTCTCGAAGGGAGAGACGTGGGAGGCGATGATTTCAGCGCGCAGCGAGCGGCGCTCGGGGCACATTTCAGGTCGCGCATTCCGGCCCTGATCGAAGCCTGGCGCGCAGCCATCGTTGCCGATCCGCAGTTGACGACCGGCGACGCGTTGCCGCGCGAGCAGCTGGTGGATCACTTGCCGCGCTGGCTCGAGATCTTTGCCGGCGCGCTCGCTGCCGCACCCGGCGAGGCGGCGGCAGGCAAGGCCGCCGCTGACGAATCGAAGAACGCAGAAGCGCACGGACTGCAGCGCTGGCAGCAGGGCTACGACCTGGAGGAAGTGACGCGCGAATGGGGCGCTTTGAACCAGTGCCTCGTGCGCGAGCTCGAGCGCTATGCCGCCGCGACACCCGACGCCGACCGACAAGTCCTCTCCGATGCGCGCTCGACGCTCGCTCTCTACCTGACCGAGGCGACCAGCGAAAGTGCCTCGACCTTCTTCCGGCTCGAGCGACTCGAGGCCGCGGGCTCGGTACGCGACCTCGAAGAAGCACTCGGCGAAGTGCGCGAGCTCGAGCAGCGCCGCGCCGAGCTTTGGCAGCAGGCGGCACACGACCTGCGCGGCAACCTGGGCGTGGTGTCCAACGTCGCCCACGGCCTGACCTTCGACGGACTGCCGGCCGGACGGCGCCAGGATTTCCTGGACTTGCTGCGCAACAACGTGCTGGCGCTGAATCGCCTGCTCGACGACGTGACCGATCTGGCTCGCCTCCAGGCTGGCCAGGAACAGCGGCGCCTCGCCACGTTCGATGCCGCGCAAATGCTGCATCGGCTGTGCGACGACGTCCGCCCGATGGCCGAGGCGAGGCACCTGTTCCTCAAGCTCGAAGGCCCCGACGCGCTGCCCGTCGAGGGCGACGCCGTCAAGATCCGTCGCGTCGCCCAGAACCTGCTGCTCAACTCGCTCAAGTACACGCTGAGCGGGGGCGTCACCGTGACCTGGGGCGACACGCCGGCACCGGACGACGGCCGCTGGTTCCTGAGCATCGAAGACACCGGCCCGGGCTTTCACGCCGGCCCGGGGGCGCCGCTGGTCAGCGCGCTGGCCGCGACCTCGGGCCAGGAGTTGCCGGACGAGGATTTGCGGCCGGTGAGCCAATCGCAAGGCGAGGGGCTGGGCCTGGCGATCGTGAAGCGCCTGTGCGAACTTCTCGGCGCGAGCATCGAGCTCGACAGCGAGATCGGCCACGGAACGACTTTTCGCGTGCTGCTGCCGCGTCGCTACCCCGCGCCGCCGGGCTGAGCGCCGCATCCCCTCACGCCGCATCGTGCGGCGTTGCATCTCGACGCATTCGCTTTACCCGGCTTTACCGCCGGGCGTGACTTCCGTTCATCTTGCTCGCCCGTTGCACAGCGACACTGCCATGCAGGAGGGCCGTTCCATGGACGTTGCCGAGATCGAAGACGAGGACACGCTCGCCGAGACAAGCTCGTTGCGACCCGCCGTCGCAGCATCGGCCGCAGCATTGCTCGCTGCTGCGCTCGCCGCGTGCGGCGGTGGCGGCGGTGACAGCAGCGGTTCGGGGACAGGCACCGGAGGCGGAGGTGGGTCGGGTGGCACCACGCTGCCGACCGAGGCCGAAGCCTCGCGCTTTCTCGCCCAGGCTTCGGTTGGCGCGAGCCGCGACCAGATCGCCCGCGTGCAGGCGATCGGCTATTCGGCCTGGCTCGACGAGCAGATGGCGATGGCGGCTTCGACGACGCGCTGGGATGCGCTCGTCGCCGGTGGCTATGCCGACGCCAGCTTCAAGAACGGAGAAGGCGGGTTCGACGCGTCGGCCTGGCGCAAGGTCCTCTCGTCGCCCGACACGCTGCGCCAGCGCGTGACGCTCGCGCTCTCGGAGCTATACGTCACCGCCATCGACAGCCTGACGGGCGGCGGCTGGAAGGCTTTCGCCGCCGCGAACTATCTCGACCTGCTCGAAGCGAACGCGTTCGGCAACCACCGCACGCTGCTGCAGCAGATTTCGGGCAACACCGCGATGGGCATGTTCCTGACCTTTCGCGGCAGCAGGAAGGGAGACCCCGTCTCGGGCGCGCTGCCCGACGAGAACTACGCGCGCGAGCTGATGCAGCTGTTCACGATCGGCCTGGTCCAGCTGAACCTCGACGGCACGCCTCAGCTCACCGCGGGCGCCACCACGCCCACCTACGCTCTCGCCGACATCACCGGGCTGGCGCGCGTGTTCACCGGCTGGGACTTCGACCTTGCCGGGCAGAGCGGCGCGGTGGGGACGGCCACGCCCGACTTCATGCGCCGGCCGATGATCAGCTACGCGGCGCGTTACGAGACCGGCGCCAAGACCTTCCTGGGTACCACGATCCCGGCAGGCACCGACCCGACCGTGGGCCTGACGACGGCGCTCGACGCGATCTTCGCGCATCAGAACGTCGCGCCGTTCACGTCGCGCCAGTTGATCCAGCGCCTGGTCAGCAGCAATCCGAGCCCGGCCTACGTGGCCCGCGTCGCGACCGTCTTCAACAACGACGGCAGCGGCGTCAAGGGAAACCTCAAGGCCGTGATCAAGGCGATCCTGCTCGACGACGAAGCGCGCAGCGCCACGGTCGCGGCCGGCGCATCGGCAGGCAAGCTGCGCGAGCCGATGCTGCGCTTCGCTGGTTGGGCGCGTGCGTGGCGCGTCACCTCGGCGAGCGACGCCTGGGCGGTCGGCAACACCTCCGATGCAGGAACGCGCCTCGGCCAGAGCCCCTTGCGTTCGGGCTCGGTGTTCAACTTCTTTCGCCCCGGCTACGTGCCGCCGAACAGCGCCATCGCGACCGCGGGTCTGGTCGCGCCGGAGTTTCAGATCACCAATGAATCGTCGGTCGTCGGCGCCGTGAACTTCATGCAGCGCGCGATCCAGGGCGGGCAGGGCGACCTCGCGGCCGACTACAGCTCACTGCTCGCGCTCGCCGACGACGCGGTGGCGCTGATCGCCGAGATCAACCTCGTGCTTGCCGCCAATCAACTCAGCGCGACGACGACGGCGACGATCGCGAACGCGGTCGCGACGATGGCGAACGGCACCGACGCGACCCGCCTCAAGCGCATCTACGCGAGCCTCACCCTGGCCGTCGCCTCGCCCGACTTTGTCGTGCTCAAGTAAGGAGATCGCGATGACGATGAACGCTTCCCGCCGCGCTTTCCTGCAACGCGCCTCCGCTCTTTCGCTCGCTGGCACGGCCGCGCCCTGGGCGCTCAACCTCGCGGCAATGGGCGAGGCAGCCGCGGCCACGGCCACCGACTACAAGGCGCTGGTCTGCGTCTTCCTCTACGGCGGCAACGACTACGGCAACACCGTGATTCCGGTCGACGCCGCAAGCTACGCCGCCTACCAGGGCATGCGGCCGACGCTGGCCTACGCGGCGAGCGACCTGGTCGCGACCACGCTCGCGCCCTCGGTGGCCTTGCCCGGTGGCCGCCAGTACGCGCTCGCCCCCGAGCTCGCACCGCTGCTGCCGCTGTTCACGGGCGGGAAGATGGGCGTGATGCTCAACGTCGGCACGCTCGTTCAGCCGACGACGAAAGCGCAGTACACGGCGCAATCGGTGCCGCTGCCGCCCAAGCTCTTCTCGCACAACGACCAGCAGTCGGTCTGGCAGTCGCAGGCGCCGGAAGGCGCGG
>JBDTNU010000192.1:0-6996 GCA_039933535.1 Caldimonas sp.
GCCGCATAGCCGACCTTCCAGCCGGTGACGTGATAGGTCTTGCCGAAGCTCGAGATCACGACCGTGCGCGCGGCGAGTTCGGGGAAGCGGGCGGCGCTCTGGTGCTCGCCCTCGTAGACCATGTGCTCGTAGACCTCGTCGCTGATGACGACGATGTCGGTCGGCCGAACCAGCTCGGCCAGCGTGAGCATGTCGGCGCGCGACCAGCAGGTGCCGCTCGGGTTGTGCGGCGAGTTGATGACGATCGCCCGGGTGCGTGGCGTGATCGCGGCGGCGATGCGCCCGAAGTCGGGCGCGAAGCTGCGGGGCACCAGCGGCACGTGGACCGGCGTCGCGCCGGCCAGCACGATGCTCGGGTCGTAGCTGTCGTAGCTCGGATCGAGCACGATCACTTCGTCACCGGGATGAACCAGGGCGAGGATGGTGGTCAGGATCGCCTGCGTTGCGCCGGCCGTGATCGTGATCTCCGTGGCGGCATCGTAGTGATGACCGTAGAGCGCCTCGATCTTGGCCTCGACGCGTTCGCGCAATGCCGGCACGCCGGTCATCGGCGGATACTGGTTGAGGCCGCCGCGCATCGCTGCGTCGACGGCGTCGATCAGCGTCGGGTCGCAGCCGAAGTCCGGAAAGCCCTGGCCGAGATTGACCGCGCCGTGCTCCTGCGCGAGCGCCGACATGACGGTGAAGATCGTGGTGCCAACCTTCGGCAGGCGGCTTTCGATGGTCTTCAAACTTGATAGTCCTGAGGGTCGCCCGCCATCGCCCGCTCGACCAGCGCGCGGCTGAGACGATCCGACAGCATCTCGGCAAAGGCGTAGACGAAATTTCGAAGATAGGCGCCGCGCTTGAAGGCGATCCGCGCCACGTTCAGGCCGAACAGGTGGCCCACCGGACGCGCGGCCAGCTCGCCGCCCTGCGGCTCGTCGCGCATCGCGATCTCGGCGACGATGCCGACGCCCAGACCGAGCTTCACGTACGTCTTTATCACGTCGGCGTCGATCGCCTCGAGCACGATGTCGGGCGTGAGGTGGCGCGTGGCGAACGCGGCGTCGATTCGCTTTCGGCCCGAGAACGACGGGTGGTACGAGATCAAGGGCAAGGGCGCGAGGTCTTCCAGCGTGATGCGGTCGATCTGCGCCAGCGGGTGGCCCGCAGGAAACACCAGCACATGCTGCCATTCGTAGCAGGGCAGCGAGACGAGATCGGCGTAGTTGTTGAGCGATTCCGTGGCGAGGCCGAAGTCGCCGACCTCTTCGTAGACCATCTTGGCCACCTGCTCCGGCGTGCCCTGGTGCAGGCTGATCGTGACCTTGGGAAAGCGCTTTCGCATCTGCGCGATCGGGCCGGGCAGGAAGTAGCGCGCCTGGCTGTGCGTGGTCGCGATCGAGAGCGTGCCGGCATCCTGCTTCGAAAACTCCTCGCCGATTCGCTTCAGGTTTCCGACCTCGCGCATGATCACCTCGATCGCCTTCAGCACTTCCCGCCCAGGCTCGGTGACGCGGCGCAGACGCTTGCCGTGGCGGGCGAAGATGTCGATACCGAGCTCCCCCTCGAGCTCGAGGATCGCCTTGGACACGCCCGGCTGCGACGTGAACAGCGCCTTGGCGGTCTCGGTGAGGTTGAGGTCGCGGCGAACCGCTTCCTGGACGAACCTGAATTGATGGAGGTTCATGAACCGGGGGACGAATGAAGCGGCGGATTATTCACTGAAGCCGGACATCGCAAGCGCGGCCGCAGCTATCGCCTCGATCACCACAGCGTTCTCGCCGATGGCCTGGTGAAGGCGGATGTCGAGCTGCGGATGAGCGCTGCGGACGGTGTCGACCAGCGGCGGCAAGTCCTTGCGCAGGTGGCCTCCGGTGCCGAGAAAGAGCGGCACGACGTCGATGCGCGTCGCGCCGGCGGCCGCGAGCCGGTCTGCGGCGCCTTGCAGGTCCGGCATCATCATTTCGAGAAATGCCAACTGGACGAGTCGGCCCGGGTCGGCACGGCGGATGCGCTCGGCGATCGCGACGAAGGGCTCGGCCCAGCGTGGATCGCGCGCGCCGTGCGCAAAGAGGATCAAGCCAGCCTTCATCGATAGCGCACCAGCCAGCTGAACGCCGCAAGAGAGAGCAGCAGATAGAGCGCGCCCGGGGCGGCGGCGACGATCCAGGGCGTCCAGTTGCCGAGCAATCCGAGATGGCGAAAGACGTTGTTCAGCAACACGAAGCTCACGCCGAGCATGATGCCGACGAAGACCTTGAGGCTCACGCCTCCCGAGCGCGCATTGAGGTAGGCAAAGGGGAGGGCGAGGCCGATCATGACCAGGCAGGCAAACGGATAGAGGGCGCGCTTCCAGAACTGGATCTTCTGCACCTGCGCGGTTTGCTCGTTGTCGGAAAGATGACCGATGTAACGCCACAGCTCGAGCGTCGACATCGTCGTGACCGGCAACACGGCTGCGGCGACGACCTGCGGCGAGAGCGTGCTCTTCCAGTCGAGCGTGGCGAACTTCTTTTCCATGGCGGTCGAGTCGGCCCCCGACTCGACCCAGCGCGTGACGGCAACGTCGGAGAGCGCCCAGGTGCCCTCCTTGCCGACGTGCGCCTGGGCTGCGCTGGTGCGCTCGAGCAAGCGGCCATCGGCGTCGAACTCGAAGATGCGAACGTTGTGCAGAACCGTGCCGCCTTCCGCCGAGCCGACATTGATCGAGTAGCTGCGCTCGCCTGCCGGCGTCGCTGCATGCTCCTTGATCCATGCGCCCGAACGCTCGAGCTTGAGGCTGCCGGTGAAGGCGGCGTGCAACTGGCTCGCGATGCGCTCGCTGATCGGCGCCAGGTAGTCGCCGAACACGAAGGTGATGGCGCCGAAGACCAGCGCCAGGCTGGTCAGCAACCAGAGTGCCCGGCCTGGGCCGAGGCCGCCGGTGCGCAGGATCGTGTACTGCGACGACTGCGCCAGCCGTGCCAGCGCGTAGATGGTGCCGATCAACACCGCCAGCGGCATCAGCTCATAGAAATGGCCGGGCGCGAGCAGCAGCGAGTAGGCCGCGGCGTGCAGGGCGGTATAGCCGCGTTGACCGATGCCACCGAGCTCGTCGACGAAATCGATGAAGAAGAAGAGGGCGAGGAAGGCGAGCGCGACGAAGGCGACGGCTGAGGCGATGTCGGCGTAGAACAGCCTGCGCACCGTCCTCATGCGGCGTCCGGCACCGCCACGGCGCGTCGCCGCCTGCGCCGCCGCACCACGACGACGCGGCTGACGCCGTGCTCGCGCCACCAGAGCAGGCTTACACCGATCGCGAACGCGCCGCCGTGCGCGACGAGCAGCGCCGCGCCCATGCCGACTCGGCTCGAAGCGACCCAGGCCTGGCTCAGGTTGATGAGGTTGTAGTAGGCGAAGAAGCCGAGCAGGGCGAACAGCAGGTTCCAGTTGCTCGCGTGGCGCGGGTTCGAAGCCGACATGCCGATGCCGAGCAGCAGCATGTTCGCGCCGGCGAGTACCAGGCCCAGCCGCCACACCAGCTCGCCCTGGTTTGCCGGCGTGGGCTCGCGCAGCAGTTGGATGCTCGGGCGCGCCTTCGGCGGCAAGCCGTCACGCGCGTCGGGTACGCGATCGCCGGCCAGCGAGCGATAGGTGTCGAAGCGCGACAGCGTCTTCTCGCCATTGGCCGCGTCCTGCTCGTTGCGTTGCCCCGCGCTCAGGACCACGAAGCGATTGGCGCCTTCGCTTTCGATGTGGCCGCTCTTGGCCGTGGTCACCGACTCGACCCCGCCGCGCGAAGCGACGATGAGGACGTTGCGGCCGGTGGTCGCGTCGCTCGCGCTGCCTTCGAAGAAGAAGGTGCGCTGGCCATCGCCCGAAGTCTGGAACTGGCCCGGCGCCACCCGGGAGAGGTCGGAGCGTCGGTTGAACTGGTCGGCCAACTCGGCGCTGCGCTGGTTCTGCCACGGCCACACGAACAGGGCGAGCAGGGCGATCAGGAGCAGCACCGGCCAGCTCGTATGCAGCACGGGACGCACGAATCGCGAGAGCGACACGCCGCTGGCGAACCAGATCGTCATCTCGCTTCCACGGTACATGCGCGACAGGGTCGCGACCACCGCGACGAAGAGCGAAAGCGCAAGCATGGTCGGCAGGTGGCCGAGGCCGATGTAGGCCAGCAGCAAGGCCACGTCCTGCGGGCTCACCCGCCCGAGCGCAGCCTGGCCGAGCGTGCGGATGAACATGATCGTGAGGACGATCGTGATGATCACCACCAGCGTCCCGCCGAAGTTGCGCGCCAGCTCTCGGCGCAAAGTGGAATCGAATAACATCGTTCGTCAGGTCACTGCTCAGGGAATTATGGACTTCGGTCACCGCATCGCTACCGCACAAAACCTCGCCAGGTTGGAGGTCGACGGTCTGATCCTCGTCATCGCCGGCGAGACGATCGACCCCGGATTGGGCACCCCCTTGGCCGAGTTGCTCGCCGACGCCGTGGCGCAAGGCGACCTGACGCTGAAGAAGGGCAAGACGCTGTACCTCCACCGGCCAGCCGGCGTCGCGGCGGCACGTGTCGTCGTCTCGGTGGCCGCCGATGCCTCGGCCAAGTCGTTCAAGGCCGCCGCCGCGCACGCGTTTTCCGCCCTCAAGGCGAGCGGCGCGAAGAGCCTCGCGCTCGGCTGGGCCGGCGCCGGAAGCCTCGGCGAAGGGCACGCCGAAGCGGCCGTCCTGGCGCTGGCCGACGCCACCTATCTGTATCGGCACAGCAAGCCGAGCGCGCCCGCTGCATGGGCACCGAAGTCGCTGACGCTGCTCTGCCAAAAGGGCGACGCGAAAGCGGTGCAGGCCGGCCTGACGCAAGGCGCGGCCATCGCCGAAGGCGTGACGCTGGCGCGCGAGTTCGGCAATCGTCCTGGCAACGAATGCACGCCGACCTGGCTGGGCCAGCAGGCCAAGAAAATCGGCAAGGCCTTCGACCTCGATGTCGAGGTGCTCGACAAGAAGGCGGTCGAAAAGCTCGGCATGGGTGCGTTCCTCGCCGTCTCTCAGGGCTCGGCCGAGCCACTGCGCTTCATCGTCGCGCGCTACCAGGGCGCAGGCAAGGGGCAGGCGCCGGTGGTCCTGGTCGGCAAGGGCATCACCTTCGACACCGGCGGCATCTCGATCAAGCCGGCCGGCGAGATGGACGAGATGAAGTTCGACATGGGCGGCGCGGCGAGCGTGCTGGGCACCTTGCACGCGATCGCGACCCTGAAACCGAAGCTCAACCTCGTCTGCCTCATCCCGACCTGCGAGAACATGCCGAGCGGCACCGCGGTCAAGCCGGGCGACGTGGTCAAGAGCATGTCGGGCCAGACGGTCGAGATCCTCAACACCGACGCCGAAGGCCGCCTGATCCTGTGCGACGCGCTCACCTATGCCGAGCGATTCAAGCCAGCGGTCGTCGTCGATATCGCTACCCTGACCGGAGCGTGCGTGATCGCGCTCGGGCACCACCGCTCGGGCCTTTTCAGCGCCGACGACGCCGTGGCGGGCAAGCTGCTCGCCGCCGGCCAGGCCGCATTCGACCCTTGTTGGCGGATGCCGCTGGACGAGGAATACGACGACGCGCTGAAGAGCAATTTCGCCGACATGGGAAACGTCGGCGGCCGGCCGGGCGGGGCGATCACGGCGGCGATGTTCCTGCGCCGGTTCACATCCAAGTACCCATGGGCTCACCTCGACGTCGCCGGTACCGCCTGGAAATCCGGAGCGGCCAAGGGCGCCACCGGGCGACCGGTCGGCCTGCTCACGCACTTCGTTCTGGGCCACGCGGGCTGATGGCGCTGCCGGAATCGGAGCCGATCCTTCGATGACCGAGATCGGCTTCCACTTCAATGCGCCGAGCAATACCGGCTACGCCTGCCGGCTGCTTCGCAAGGCGGTGCGGCAAAAGTCGTCGATCGCTGTCACAGGCCCGAAGGATCTTCTCGTCGAGCTCGACCGGGACCTCTGGGCGCTCGGGCCGACCGAGTTCATCGCCCATTCGTGGACAAGCGATGCCGATGCGGTGCCCGCGCGTCTGCACGTCACGACGGTCTGGCTCGCGCCCGATCCGCTGGCCGCGCCGGTTCACGTCGCACTGGTCAATCTCGGCACCGCGATGCCGCACGGATTCGAGACCTTCGAGCGCCTGATCGAGGTGGTGTCGACTGATCCGGCCGAGCGCATGGCCGCCCGTGGACGCTGGAAAAGCTACGCCGATCGTGGCTATGTGATCGATCGGCACGAGGTGGTTTCGTGAGCACCTCCGGAACGGGTCGCGGGCCGCCGGCCGGAATTCCAACGCTGACAGAGGTAGTGCATTGGCCGGCGCAAGTGCCGGCGGTGCCCGTGCCTCTGCCCACCGAAGTCGCTGCGGCCGTCGCGCTTCCGCTTCCAGCGGCCGGAGGCGCGCCGGCGGGTCGGGCTGCGCTTGCCGCACCGCCTTCCGTCTCCGCGCCGGCGCCGCAGATCAACCAGGCTGAGCTGACCCAGAACGTCCTCGCCGATTTGCAGCGGCAGATCGACCTGATGCTCGAAGTGCGCCTGCGCGAGGCGCTCGCGCCAGTGCTCGCGCGCGCGGCGGACGCGTTGATCCGGGATGCCCGCAAGGAGTTGACGAGCGCTCTTCGCGATGCGGTCGCCCGTTCGGTGGCGCAGGAACTGGCGCGTCGCGAGGACCACTGATCGGGCCGCGGAACCCTGGGAACGGCCGGTCTGGCTTTCCGTTGTCGATGTAAATCCCGATGCGGGCTGGCATCGCAATTGCGGTATCGTCTCGCGCTTCGGGCGCGTACAGGCTGTCCCGTCCACGATTTCAAACCGGAGGTATTGCATGCAACTCAGATTCAACGTGATCGCCGCAGCGGCGTTGGTGATGTTCACCGGCGCCGTTTCGGCGCAAGACCTGATCGTCAAGATCGGTCACGTCGCCCCGACCAGCGGCGGCATCGCCCACCTTGGCAAGGACAATGAAAATGGCGCCCGCATGGCCATCGACGAGCTGAA
>JBDTNU010000193.1:0-6956 GCA_039933535.1 Caldimonas sp.
CGCACAGGCGGTGGTTCATGCCGATGTCGAGGTCGGTCATGACGAAGATCGGCGTTTGCAGCCGGTCGGCCAGGTCGAGCGCGGCTGCCGCGAAGTCGAAGCATTCGCGCGGGTCTTCGGGAAACAGCAGCACGTGCTTGGTGTCGCCGTGCGAAGCGTAGGCGCAGCTGATGACGTCGGCCTGCTGGGTGCGGGTCGGCATGCCGGTGGACGGGCCGCCGCGTTGCACGTTGATGATGGTGACCGGAATCTCGGCGAAGTAGGCGAGGCCGATGAACTCGGTCATCAGCGAGACGCCGGGGCCCGACGTGGTGGTGAAGGCACGCGCGCCGTTCCAGCCGGCGCCGACGACGATGCCGATTGAGGCGATCTCGTCTTCGGCCTGGACGATCGCGAACTTGTTCTTGCCCGTGGCCTTGTCGACGCGCAGCTTGCTGCAGTACTTCTGGAACGCTTCGGCCAGCGACGAGCTCGGCGTGATCGGATACCACGCGCAGACCGTGGCGCCGCCGTACACGCAGCCCAGTGCGGCCGCGGCATTGCCTTCGATGAAGATGCGCTTGCCGACCGCATCGCGGCGCTCGATTTGAAGGCCTAGCGCGTCGTCGAAGTATTCGCGTCCGTGGTGCAGGCCCATCATGAAGGCGTCGAGGTTGGGCTGCAGCAGCCTGGCCTTGCCTTTGTATTGCTCGCCGAGCAGGGTCGCGATGACCTCGGGCTCGACGCCGAGCATCGCCGCAAGCACGCCGACGTAGACGATGTTCTTCAGCAGCTGTCGTTCGCGCGGGTCGGTGTAGCGCGTGGCGCAAAGGTCGGTGAGCGGGACGCCGAGGACGTGGACGTCGGTGCGGAATCTAGAGGCCGGCATCGGCTTGGAGCTGTCGTACAGCAGATAGCCGCCGGGCTCGATTTCGGCGAGGTCCCTGTCCCAGGTTTGCGGATTCATCGCCACCATCAGGTCGACGCCGCCGCGCCGCGCCAAGTAGCCCTTTTCACTGACCCGCACTTCGTACCAGGTCGGCAGTCCCTGAATGTTCGACGGAAAGATGTTGCGCGGGCTGACAGGCACGCCCATGCGCAGCAAGCTGCGCGCGAAGAGCTCGTTCGCCGACGCTGAACCGGAGCCGTTGACGTTGGCGAACTTGATGACGAAATCGTTGACGGCCTCGATCCGGGGCGCCGTGCCCGCTTGAACGTTCGACGTCATGTCAGTGTCACCACCTTCTTGGTTGCGCCCGCACCGGTTCTGCACGCGTGCCCCGCGCGCGGTTGCTTGATCATGAATTTCTGCATGTCCCATGCACCGGTCGGGCAACGCTCGGCGCAAAGGCCGCAGTGCAGGCAGACGTCTTCGTCCTTGACCATGACCCGTCCGGTCCCCAGCACGCCAGAGACGTAAAGAGCCTGGTCCGGATGCATCGTCGGAGCGTGCAACCGGCCACGCAGGTCGGCTTCGTCGCCATTGCTCGTGAACGTGATGCAGTCGGTCGGGCAAATGTCGACGCAGGCATCGCACTCGATGCATTGACCAGTGTTGAATACCGTCTCCACATCGCAGTTGAGGCAACGCTCTGCCTCCTTGAATGCGGTTGCGACGTCGAAGCCCATCTCGACTTCGATCTTGATGTTTCGCAGCGACTTGTTGATGTCGCGCCACGGCACCTTGCTGCGCAGGTCGTTCGTGATGTCGTTGTCGTAGCTCCACTCGTGGATGCCCATCTTCTGCGACACCAGGGTCACGCCGGGAGCAGGGCGCACGCTCACGTCTTCGCCGTTGAGGAACTTGTCGATAGAGATCGCGGCGGCATGGCCTTGCGCGACGGCCCAGATGATGTTCTTCGGTCCGAGCGCTGCGTCGCCGCCGAAGAAGACGCGCGGCAGGGTCGACTGCAGCGTGATCGGATCGAGCACCGGCATGTTCCATTCGTCGAAGTCGATGCCGGTGTCGCGCTCGATCCAGGGAAACGCGTTTTCCTGGCCGACCGCGACCAGGACGTCGTCGCACTCGAACACCTGCTCCGGCTCGCCGGTCGAGACGAGCTGGCGACGTCCCTTTTCGTCGCGGACCGCGCGAACCTTGTCGAAGCTCATTCCGGTCAGCTTGCCGTCGATGTGCAGGAAGGCCTTCGGCACGAGGCAATCGAGGATCGGGATGCCTTCGTGGATCGCGTCTTCCTTTTCCCACGGCGACGCCTTCATCTCCTCGAACGGCGAACGCACGATCACCTTGACGTCGCCGCCGCCGAGTCGCCTGGAGCTGCGGCAGCAGTCCATCGCAGTGTTGCCGCCGCCCAGGACGATCACTCGCTTGCCGATCTTCGTGACGTGGCCGAACGAGACCGACGACAGCCAGTCGATGCCGATGTGGATGTTCGCAGAAGCTTCCTGGCGACCGGGTATCGACAGGTCGCGGCCGCGTGGCGCGCCCGAGCCGACGAACACCGCGTCCCAGCGTTCACCGAGCAACTGCTTCATGGAATCGATGCGCGTGCCGCCGTGAAACGCGACGCCGAGCTTGAGCACGTAGCCGGTCTCTTCGTCGATCACTTCCTCGGGCAGGCGAAAGCGCGGGATCTGCGAGCGGATCATGCCGCCGGCTTTCGTGTCTCCGTCGAACACGACCACCTCGTAGCCCAGCGGCGCCAGATCGCGTGCGACCGTCAGTGCGGCGGGGCCGGCTCCCACGCAGACGATGCGCTTGCCGTTCGGCGCCGCGACCAGGCGCGGCAGGTGGCCGGTGATGTCGTCCTTGTAATCGGCCGCGACCCGCTTGAGGCGGCAGATCGCGACGGGCTCAGGCTTGGCGGCCTGTGCTTCCTCGACCCGTACGCGCCGGCAGGCCGGCTCGCAGGGCCGGTCGCAGGTGCGACCCAGGATGCCCGGGAAGACATTCGATTCCCAGTTCACCATGTAGGCGTCGGTGTAACGACCGGCGGCTATCAGGCGGATGTATTCGGGGACGGGAGTGTGGGCGGGACAAGCCCACTGGCAGTCGACGACTTTGTGGAAGTAGTCGGGATGACCAATATCGGTAGCCTGCAAGATCCCTTTCCGCACGCTCGGCAACCGTGCAGCCGGCGCACTGTCTCGACGCATTGGCGAAGTTTACGGATGCTAAGGTAGTGCGCGTTGCGATGCCAGACGGGTTTGCGAGCGGCGCACTTGGTGCGCGGCAATTTCGCAGACCTATGGTTATATCCACAATGTATATTATGTTAACTAAAAGAAGCCGAGGGATCGCCTCGTGAGCCGAGGACGACTGCTCGGTCTTGGCGTCGTCTTTCTCTGGTTCTTCATCGGCGGCATCGCCCACTTTGCCGCGACC
This sequence comes from Caldimonas sp., assembly GCA_039933535.1. Lineage (GTDB taxonomy): Bacteria > Pseudomonadota > Gammaproteobacteria > Burkholderiales > Burkholderiaceae_C > Schlegelella_A. The sequence goes on from JBDTNU010000193.1 coordinate 3,326, forward strand.
GAAACGGAGATGCGGATCGTGCCGCCCTATATCCCGTGGCCACGCGCCGCGGTGCTGGTAAGCGGCGTGTTCGAGCTGCTCGGCGCCGCAGGCGTGCTCTGGCTCCCGACGCGCCGTTGGGCTGGCATCGGCTTGTTCGCCTTGACGATCGCGGTCTCGCCGGCGCACGTCTACATGCTTCAGCAGCCGGAGCTGTTTCCGGTTCCCTACTGGGCGCTGGTGTTGCGCTTGCCGTTGCAGCTTGCCTTGCTGGTGCTCATCGCCTGGAGCACCTGGACCCGTCCAAAGCAGGCTTGATCCGCTTCAGTTGTCGCGCGCCGCTTTCTTGCGCTCGTGCTCTTTCAGATGGCGCTTGCGAACGCGGATCGACTTGGGCGTGATCTCGACCAGCTCGTCGTCGGCGATGAACTCGACCGCGTATTCGAGCGTGAGCTGGATCGGCGGCGTGATCTTGATCGCGTCTTCCTTGCCGGAGACGCGGAAGTTCGTGAGCTGCTTGCCGCGCACCGCGTTGACGACGAGGTCGTTGTCGCGGCTGTGGATGCCGATCACCATGCCTTCGTAGAGCGGGTCGCCTGCCTTGACGAACATGCGGCCGCGGTCGTCGAGCTTGCCGAGCGAGTAGGTCACCGCCTCGCCGTCGTCCTGGCTGATCAGCACGCCGTTCTTGCGCCCTTCGATCTCGCCCTTGTAGGGCTCGTAGCTGTCGAAGATGTTGCTGATGAGGCCGGTGCCGCGCGTCAGGTTCAGGAACTCGTTCTGGAAGCCGATCAGGCCGCGCGCCGGGATCTTGTAGTCGAGGCGGACCCGCCCTCTTCCGTCCGACTCCATGTTGACCAGGTCGGCGCGTCGCTCGCCGAGCGCTTGCATCACGGCGCCCTGGTGCTGGTCCTCGACGTCCGCGGTCACGAATTCGATCGGCTCCAGACGCTCGCCGTCCTTCTCGTGGAAGACGACGCGCGGCTTGGAGACCGCAAGCTCATAGCCCTCGCGGCGCATGTTCTCGAGCAGGATCGTCAGGTGAAGCTCGCCGCGACCCGACACTTCGAAGATGCCGTCTTCATCGGTGTCTCGCACCTTGAGCGCGACGTTCGACTGCAGCTCGCGGTCGAGCCGGTCGCGGATCTGCCGGCTGGTCACGAACTTTCCTTCACGGCCGGCCAGCGGCGAGTTGTTGACGCAGAAGTTCATCGTCAAGGTCGGCTCGTCGACCTGCAGCATCGGCAGCGGCAAGGGACGTTCGAAGTCGGTCAGCGTCACGCCGATGCCGATCCCTTCGATGCCATTGATGAGCACGATGTCACCCGGCCCGGCTTCCGTGGCCTGCTGCCGCTCCAGCCCTTCGAACTTCAGCACCTGGTTGACGCGCGCCTTGACCGGTGTCGAGTCCGGGCCCGAATACATCGCCACGTCCTGCATCGGCTTCAAGGTGCCCTGGTTGATGCGGCCGATGCCGATCCGGCCGACGTAGGTCGAGTAGTCGAGCGAGCAGATCTGCAGCTGCAAAGGATCGTCGGGCGAGCCCGCATGCGCGGGCACGTGCTCGAGGATGGCGTCGAACAAGGGCGCGAGATCGGTGCCGATGGCGCCCTTGGTCAAGGTCGCCCAACCGTTGAGACCGGAGGCGTAGATGACGGGAAAGTCGAGCTGGGCTTCGCTTGCGCCGAGCTTGTCGAACAGGTCGAAGGTCGCGTTGACCGCGTAGTCCTCGCGCGCGCCAGGACGGTCGACCTTGTTGACGACGACGATCGGCTTGAGCCCCAGCGCGAGCGCCTTGCGGGTGACGAAGCGGGTCTGCGGCATCGGCCCTTCGACTGCGTCGATCAGCAGCAGCACGCTGTCGACCATCGACAACACGCGCTCGACCTCGCCGCCGAAGTCGGCGTGGCCGGGCGTGTCGACGATGTTGATGTGCGTGCCCTTCCACTCGACCGCGCAGTTCTTGGCCAGGATCGTGATGCCACGTTCCTTCTCGAGGTCGTTCGAGTCCATCACGCGTTCGGTGACCTTTTCATGGGCGCGGAAGGTGCCGCTCTGGCGCAAGAGCTGGTCGACCAGCGTCGTCTTGCCGTGGTCGACGTGGGCGATGATGGCGATGTTTCTGATCTGGCGGGTCATGACAGGAGGCTTTCGGATTCTTCGATTCGGGGGGCTGGCACTGGAGGCGCTGCCGATGCGGATGCCACTTCGGCCGGGCTGAGAAGGCGCGAGGCGATCAATTCGCCACCTGCCACATGGCCGGTGCCGAGGAAGGCGCCGCCGGGGCCGTAAACGCGGATCGCGGGGGCATCGGCGAGAGTCAGACGGCGGCGCACGCCGGCGAGGAAGCGGCCGGCGTCTTCGCCGGTGAGCGTGACCCGCGGCCAGTCGGCGACCAGCGCGTCGGCTGGCAGCAGAACGGCGTCGAGCTCGCCGGCCGAAAGGCCCTCGAGGCGATCGATGCTCAGCGCTGCGGCGATGCCGAGTCGGCCGCTGCCGGTGCGGCGCAGCGACGCCAGATGCGCGCCACATCCGAGCGCTTCGCCGATGTCTTCGGCCAGCGTGCGGATATAGGTTCCCTTGCTGCAAGAGACGTCGAGCGTCCAGCGATCGTCCTCGCCTGCGACGATGCCGATCGCGTGGATCGTGATCGCGCGCGCCTCGCGCTCGATCTCGATGCCGGCGCGCGCATAGTCGTAGAGCGGCTTGCCGTCGTGCTTGAGCGCGGAGTGCATGGGCGGCAACTGGCGGATGGCACCGACGAACCGCGCGCACGCCGTTTCGACGTCCGACCGGGCCACGCTCACGTCGCGCGTGCGGACGACCTCGCCTTCGCCATCGCCAGTCGTCGTCGTCACGCCGAGCTGCAGCGTCGCGAGATAACGCTTGTCGGCGTCGAGGCTGACCTGCGCGAACTTGGTCGCCGCGCCGAAGCAGAGCGGCAGCAACCCGGTCGCGAGCGGATCGAGCGTGCCGGTGTGGCCGGCCTTCTCGGCGCGAAACAAACGCTTGGCCTGCTGCAACGCCGCATTGCTCGACACGCCAAGGGCCTTGTCGAGGAGCAGCACGCCGTGCACGGCACGGCGCACGATGCGCGGGCGCGGCGCATTCATGAGCTCAGTCTTCCTTCGCTCGCGTCGCGTTGGCTTGCGCGATCAGGGCGGTGAGCTCGGCGGCACGCTCGGTGGTGCGGTCGAACTTGAAGTGCAGGGTCGGCACGGTGTGGATCTGCAGGCGCTTGAAGAGTCCGTTGCGGATGAAGCCTGCCGCCTCGTTGAGAGCGATCTCGCACTCCGCCGAATCACCGACCAGGACCGAGAAGAAGATGGTGGCGTGCGCGTAGTCCGGTGTCACCTCGACGGCGTGGATCGTGACCATGCCGATGCGCGGATCCTTCAGGTCGCGGATCAGCTCGGCGACGTCGCGCTGGATCTGGTCGGCGACGCGAAAGCCTCGGTTGGGAATCGATCGTTTGTGTTTCATGGCGTGCCTGAAAGGACAAACCCCGCCGTCTTTCGGAGGGCGGGGTTTGGGGTTGAGGCCAGTCCGCTCTACAAGGTTCGAGCCACTTCCTTCACCTCGAAGAACTCGAGCTGATCGCCTTCCTTGATGTCGTTGTAGTTCTTCAGCTTGATGCCGCACTCGAAGCCGG
>JBDTNU010000194.1:0-6936 GCA_039933535.1 Caldimonas sp.
TAGTCGGCGACGTTGAGCGCCATGTTGGCGTTCTGCTCGACCACGAGCAGGGTCGTGCCGCGCTCGCGGTTGATGCGGACCACGATCTCGAAGATCTCGCGCGTCAGCCGAGGCGAGAGGCCCAGGCTCGGCTCGTCGAGCAGGATCATCTGCGGCGCCGCCATCAGTGCGCGCGAGATGCTGAGCATCTGCTGCTGGCCACCCGAGAGCAGCCCCGCCTCCTGGCGCGAGCGCTCGCGCAGGATCGGAAAGTAGCCATAGACCACCTCGAGATCGCGTGCCACCGCATCGCGATCGCGGCGCGTGTATGCGCCCATCATCAGGTTGTCGTGCACCGAAAGGAGCGGGAACACCTCGCGCCCTTCAGGCACGTGGCTCAAGCCACGCTGGACGACGAAGGCCGGATCCTTCGCCGTGATGTCCTGGTCGGCGAACTCGATCGAACCCTTTCGCGGGTCGATGATTCCCGAGATCGTCTTCAGGATCGTCGACTTGCCGGCTCCGTTCGAGCCGAGCACGGTGCCGATGCTGCCGCGCTCGACCTGCAGGCTGACGCCGCGGATCGCGCGGATCGGCCCGTAGGCGCTTTCGACGTTGAGCAGCCGGAGGGCGACTTCCGCGCTCATGCAACCTCCCGGCGCAAGACCGACACGTCTTCGGCCGAGCCCAGGTAGGCCTCGATCACGCCCGGATCGCGCTGCACCTCGGCGGGCGTGCCGAGCGCCAGCACCTCGCCCTGGTTCATCGCCAGCACCCGATCGGAAACGCGCGAGACGAGGGCCATGTCGTGCTCGACCATCAGCACCGTCACGCCGAGCTCGGCACGGATGTCGGCGATCCAGAACGCCATGTCGTCGGTCTCTTCGACGTTGAGGCCCGACGACGGCTCGTCGAGAAGCAGCAGCTTGGGCTCGGTGCAAAGCGCCCGCGCCAGCTCGACGACCTTGCGCACGCCGTAAGGCAGGCCCGCGACCAGCGACTCGCGGTGATGCTGCAGATCGAGCAGGTCGATCACGCGCTCGACCGCCTCGCGCGCGGCAAGCTCGGCGGCGCGCACGGCCGGCGTGAAGAAGAGCTCGCTCCAGACGCCGGTCGTACGATGGGTGTGCCGGCCGATCAGGAGGTTCTGCAATACGGTCGCGTTCTCGAACAGCTCGATGTTCTGGAAGGTCCGCGCGATGCCCAGCGCCGCGATCTCGTGCGGCGCCTTGCCGGCCAGGCGGACACCCTCGAACTCGATCTCGCCCGCGGTCGGTGCGTAGATGCGGCTGATGAGGTTGAAGACGGTCGTCTTGCCGGCCCCGTTCGGGCCGATCAGCGTGAACACCTCGCCGCGTTCGACGTCGAAGCTCACGTCGTCGACGGCCAGCACGCCGCCGAAGCGGATGCCGAGGTGGCGCACCGAGAGAAGAGGCGCAGCGTCGTTCACTTGAGCCGGTCCGATTTCAGGAAGCTCTTCTGCCGCTTGAACATTCCCCGGCGGTAGAACGGAAAGATCTGGAAATACGTTCGCAGCTTGAGCCAGCGGCCATAGATGCCGAGCGGCTCGAAGAGAACGAATGCGATCAGCACGAGGCCATAGACCGCACCCTGCAGTCCGGGGGCCTGGCCGACCGCGTCGGGCAACACGTCCTTGGCGAGCGCAATCGCCTGCGGCATCGTGATGAGAAAGATCGCGCCGAGGAAGGCGCCGTGAACGGACCCGACGCCGCCGACGACGATCATCAACACGAGGTCGATCGACTGCAGGATGTCGAACTGGTCGGGCGAGATGAACTTCAGCTTGTGCGCGTAGAGCGCACCGCCGATTCCGGCCAGCGCCGCCGAGATCGCGAACGAGAGCGTCTTGTAGCGGGCGAGATGGATGCCCAGGCTTTGCGCCGAGATCTCCGAGTCGCGGATCGCAACGAAGGCGCGGCCGGTCGGGGATCGCAGCAGGTTGAGGATGGCCAGCGTCGCAAGCACGGTGACGACGAGACAGACGAAGTAGAACGAAAGGTCCGAGTCGGCACTCCAGCCCAGCAGTTGCGGCGGCTGGACGTGCTTGCCCGCATTGCCTCCGGTCACGCTCTCCCAGCGCGCGAACACCTCGACGACGATGAAGCCGAAGGCCAGCGTGGCGATCGCCAGGTAGATGCCCTTGACGCGCAAGGCCGGCAGACCGACGACCACACCCACGCCCGCGGAAACGAGGCCGGCCGCGGCCATCGCCACCGGGAACGGCGCGCCGATGCCGACCAGCGCCGCTTCCGTGTACGCGCCGACGCCGAGGAAGGCCGCATGGCCGAGCGAGAACAGGCCGGTGAAGCCCGAGAGCAGCATCAGGCCGAGACCGACCACCGAGTAGATGAGGATGAAGGTGAGCTGCGCGAGCCAGTATTCCGAGACGATCCACGGTGCCGCAAGGAGGGCCAGCACGAGCAGCCCGTACCAGAACTTCTGGCCGCCATGCTTGGCAAGACGGATGTCTTGCAGATAGCTGGTCTTGAAGATGAAGCGCATCAGACCTTCTTGCGCAGCTTGTCGCCGAACAGGCCGTTCGGACGCACCACGAGCATGACCAGGACGACGACATACGGCGCGATGTCCTTGAAGCCTTCGGGCAGGTAGAAGCCCGACAGCGACTCGACGATGCCGATCACGAGCCCGCCGACGATCGCCCCCGGCAGGCTGCCGAAGCCGCCGACGACGGCGGCCGGAATCGCCTTCAGGCCGATGAAGCCCATGTTCGCGTAGACGAAAGTGATCGGCGCGAGCAGCAGGCCCGCGATTGCCGCGACCGCCGCGGCCAACCCCCAGACCAGGCCGTTCAGGCGCTTCACCGGAATGCCCATGTAGTAGGCGGCCAGCTGGTTCTGCGACGAGGCCTGCATCGCGACGCCGACCCGCGTGTAGCGAAACATAGCGTAGAGCACGGCGCTGAGCATTGCCGTCGCTGCGATCACGACCATCTGCTCGACGTTGAGCACGAGCGCGCCGACGTTCCAGGTCTGGTCCTTGTAGGGCACGGCCAACGTGTGCGTCTCCGTGCCGATGCCGGGAATCATCGTCACGAGGCCGCGCGCGGCGTAGCCGATGCCGATCGTCAGCATGACCAGCGTGAACGCCGGCTGGCCGAGAATCGGCCGGATGACGATGCGCTCGAGGGCGATGCCGAACAGGCCCATCGCGAGGACCGTCACGAGGAACGCGAGCCAGAACGGAAAGCCGAGCAGCGTCATCAGGCCGTAGCCGGCAAACGCGCCCAGCATCATCAGCTCGCCGTGAGCGAAGCTGACGGTCTCGGTGGTCTTGTAGATGAGCACGAGGCCGAGCGCGATCAAGCCGTAGATGCAGCCTTGCGCGGCACCGCTGATGACGATCTGCACTGCCTGAAGCACGGGTCTCCTCGGGACTGTTGGGGAACCGCGTTTCGCGTTGCGGTCGCAACCGCTCGTCGGCTATTCTCGGCTTGCCGGGCAAGCAGTTGCGTTGTAGCGAAGATGCTTGCCGGTCGCGAGCGTACAAACCCCTGAAGGTGCGCACGCGACTCGCGCGGCGGTGGAGAAAATGGCATGACGACGATCCGCGTCGAGCGCGAGCAACAGATCTGGACCGTGACGATCACGCGCCCCGAAGTGCGCAACGCCGTCGACGGTCCGACCGCGGGTGCCCTGGCCGATGCCTTCCGCGAGTTCGACGCCGACGCTGAAGCGCGCGTCGCGATCCTCACCGGCGCCGGCGGCCACTTCTGTGCCGGCGCCGACCTGCGCACCGTCGCCAGCGGCTCGTCGCCCGGCGAGCTCGGCGCGGCCGACCAGGGACTCGCGCTCGCGCTCGACGACGACATGAGCCACGATGGCCCGATGGGTCCGAGTCGCCTCGAGCTGAGCAAGCCGGTGATCGCCGCCGTCGAAGGCTATGCGGTCGCCGGCGGCCTCGAGCTCGCGGTCTGGTGCGACCTGCGCGTCGCGGCGACGAGCGCCATCTTCGGCGTCTACTGCCGCCGCTTCGGCGTGCCGCTGATCGACGGCGGCACGATCCGGCTGACGCGGCTCCTCGGCGAGAGCCGCGCCATGGACCTGATCCTCACCGGCCGCGGCGTCAGCGCTGAAGAAGCCTTGCAGCTCGGCCTGGCCAACCGCGTCGTGGGCGACGGCGAGGCACTCGCCGCGGCACGCGCGCTCGCCACGCAGATCGCTTCATTTCCTCAGCAATGCATGAGGAACGATCGGCAAAGCGCGCGCCGCCAGCACGGGCTGGCGATGCGCGATGCGCTGGCCCAGGAGTTCGCCCTCGGTCGCGAGACGCTCGCCTCGGGTGAAGCCGAGGGCGGTGCGCAACGCTTCGTCTCGGGTGCGGGCAAGCACGGACGCTTCGACGGCGCGTGATCCTTCAGTCCCGCCGGCGTCGCGGCAAGCACGCCGGCGCATCGCGGCCAGCACGCCAGCAAGGACAGCGGCGTCCTAGCCACCGCGGATGCGCTGCGTGAACCACCATAGATGGCCTTCAGGATCGATCGCGCCGTAGCTGCGATCGGCCCAGTAGTCGTCGCCGTAGTCGTGCAGCTCGGGCTCGGCGACGATGCGCGCGCCGGCCTTGCGGGCGCGCTCGCAATGCGCGTCGACATCGTCGACGTAGACCATCAGGTTCTGCGTGTTGCAGCCGGCGTCGAGCGGGCTTTGGATCGTTGTCTCGAATCGCCGCGCCCTGTCGCCCACCGACTCGCCGACCATGATCAGGCCGTCGCCCAGCGTCAGCTCGCTGTGCATGATGCTGCCGCCTTCGCCTTCGACCTTGAGCTTCACGTCGAAGCCATAGGCCTCGCACAGCCAGTCGATCATCCGGCTCGCTTCGCGGTAGTAGACGCCGGGGGAAATGCGGGGCCAACCGGCCGGAGTGGGTTTCATGGGTCACCTTGGAAGTGCGGTGCGCAACTTGCCAATAGTTTTCCCTGTTGTCAAATGCTCGCCACAACGTTCGGCTTCGGCGATGCCGGGCGCGAGAGTTGCGCTTCGACTGCGAGCAGCGCGTCCTCGACCCGCGCCAGGGTTGCCGAGATCTGTTCGGGCGAGCCGGTTCGACACGCGTTTTCCAGCTCGGCGCACAGATCGCCGAGCGCGATCGCGCCGACCGCGCGCGACGAGGATTTCAACTTGTGCGCAATCGAACCGATCTGCCGCACGTCGTCGACAGCGTGGGCGGCGCGCATCTCGGCGCCGAGCTGTTCGGCCGCCTGTCGATAGTCGGCGAGGAGCTCGCTCACCGTGGCCGGATCGTTGCCCACCAGCGACTCGAGCACGGCGACGTCGACCGCCAGCCCGGCGCCGCCGTAGCCGGGCTGCTCGACCAGCTCGAGCGGCAGCGTGTCCGGGCCCTCGCGCGACAGCCATCGCTCCAGCGCCGCCTTGAGCTGATGCAGTTGCAGCGGCTTGGTCAGGTATTCGTCCATGCCCGCGGCCAGCGCGCGAGTCGCCTCGCCGCGCAGGGCGTTGGCGGTGATGGCGAGGATCGGCATGCGAAGCCCGGCCGGTCGACCGCTTTCGGCTTCGTCGCGGCGAACCGCCTCGGTCAGGCCATAGCCATCCAGCTCGGGCATGTGCAGGTCGGTGAGGAGCAGCGCGTAGCGTCCGGCGCGCCACAACCGCAAGGCCTCGACGCCGTTGTCGGCCACCTCGGCGGCGTAGCCGAGTATTTCAAGCTGGCGCAGGATCACCTTCTGGTTGACCGCGTCGTCTTCGGCGACAAGGATCAGCCGATCGCGAGCCCGCGCTTCGGCGATGGAGATCGGCAGCGCCGGACCGGCCACGCGGTCGTTCGCGGCAGTGTCGAGGAGCAGCTCCGGCGCGACCCGGCCGGCCGCGACCGCGACCGCGCGCAACAGCGTCGAGCGACGCAGCGCGTTGCCGTCGAGCGTGATGCCGTCTTCGGGCGCAAGCAGGGCGCTGCGACGGCGCCCCCGCGCGATCTGAAGGTGATGGATGGCGGGCAAGGCCGACCACGTGGCGCGCCACACCGTCGCGGGCGTGTCGTCGTGGCTCGTGTCGTGAATCACCACGGGATCGTGCATGCCCATCGCGCGCTGCACGGCAGTCGGCGAATCGGCCACTTGGAGGACCCTCGCGCCGGCATCCTCGAGATAGACACCGAGGTCCGCGCTCTCCTGGCTGACGCCGACGACGATGCAGTCGACGCCGGCGAGGTCGGGACTGCCCCGGGATGCACCGCCCTCGGCCAGCTCGATGGGCAGCCTGACGATGAAGGTCGAGCCCTGGCCCAGGACGCTCAGCACCGAGATCTCGCCTTTCATCAACGCCACCAGTCGCTTGCTGATCGCCAGGCCCAGCCCGGTGCCGCCGAAGCGTCGGGTGGTCGTGGCTTCGGCTTGCGTGAACGACGAGAACACCCGCGCCACCGTCTCGGGCGACATGCCGATGCCGTTGTCGGCGATGCGCAGGCTCAGCTCGCCGGCCACCACCTCGACCCTGACCGCCACCCGACCGCGACGATCCTGCAGGCCGGCGCTGAACTTGATCGCGTTGCCGCCCAGATTGAAGAGCACCTGGCGCAACCGGGTCGGATCGGACCAGAGTGCCGCAGGAACCTTGGGCGCGATGAACAGGCTCAGGTCGACGTGCCTGTCGATCGCCATCGGCAAAAGCATGTCGCAGACACCCTCGACCAGCTCCGGCAAGGCGACCGGCGAACGCTCCAGCTCGAGCCGGCCGGCTTCTATTTTCGAGAAGTCGAGGATGTCGTCGATCAGGGCCAGCAGCGAGAGCGCCGAGGCGCGGATCGTGCGCATGGTGTCGGCCCGGTGCTCCGGCGTCTGGCTGTGCGACAGCACCTCGACCAGGCCGATCACGCCGTTCATCGGCGTGCGGATCTCGTGGCTCATGTTCGCCAGGAACTGCGACTTCGCCAGGCTCGCGGCCTCGGCCTGCTCCTTGGCGATGC
>JBDTNU010000195.1:0-6859 GCA_039933535.1 Caldimonas sp.
CGTCTCTTCCAGGAGTTGATCTCCATGGAGACAAGAACCGGAACCGGGAACGAAACCCGCCATATCGCCCGCAAGAAAGGCGCGGGTTCTTTGCGGGACGCATCTCCGCGACGCCCGTCCTGCAGACGCTGCTGACCGCTGACCTGATCGGAAGCACTGCGCTGATCGCGGGCTGGCATGACGCCGCTGCGGCACGATCCCATCTGGCCGAACGGCTGCGCGGGGCCTCGACGGCATGGCGTGCAAGTGCGCCATGAGTCCAATCAGCGTCCTCCCAGGAGGCCGCTTTTCGGCGGCGCCGTCAGGCGCGCCGCCTCACCGAACAGCACGAGAGGCGAGGAACAAGCCTCACACCGGGCTGGGGTAGATTCAATGCTTTCCCTCGCTGGAGAGACCCATGGACGAAGAGACACTCAACATCAGTATCCGAAAGTTCCTGAAGATGGTCGGCGTGAACTCGCAACGCGAGATCGAGCAGGCCATCGCGAAGGCCGTCGCTGCGGGCTCCGTTGCCGAAATCCGAAGCGTCGCGGCCGCGATGTCGCTGGAGATCCCCGCGCTTCACCTCAAGGTCAAGTTCGACGGCGACATCGCGCTGGTGAGGGAATAGGACTGGGTTCGGATCGGGCGGTAGCGGTCGTTTTAGCGGCGGCCATGGACGGTCCTCGCCCTGTCTGCCCGCCAGCCGAATGATCGCCAGTCTGTCCATCGCCAGCGCTGCAAGCGGCCGAGTCTCCTAGGGCGCAGCGCTCTCTTCGCCTGCGTGGATGGCCACGATCACATGATCGCGTTCTCTTGTCGAGGCTTCTGGCGTGCCTCCGACCGAGGCGAGCAGCGACCGTGCGAGCTCCAAAGGTCGCTTTGCCGCACATTTCTGCAGTTGTTCGCGCTGCACCCGCAAATGATCGGCGCGTGCCAGGAGCGATTGAACCAGCGCATCACCGCCCGCTTCCGAGAGTGCCCGGCCCTCGAGTGCGTAGGCCACGCGGTCGAGCTCCTCTTCCCACCGCACCGCGAGGGACGCGATCGACTCCTGCATCGAGTCGGCCGCGACGGATGCATCGGGCGTGCTCCCCGCGGCCTGCACATTCGGGAGACCGACCAGGCTCAACACGAGACCGACGCAGGACAAGGTCAACGAGAACGTTTTCATGAGACTTCCTTGGGAAACAGGCGTTCTGCCTGGAGGGAAGTACGGGGTCTCGCGACGCCAGAGGACAGGCCCATGTCCTCAATCTGACGGACGACGTGGCGCCCGTCGAGGCCGGATTGCGGCGTTCCGCAATTCGATGCGGTGTTCACCTGGCTGTGACCGTGTGACGTCCGGTTGCTCTGCGCTACGCCGTACTTCCATGTGACGCGACACGCGTCGCTCGGACAAGGAGCAGGACATGCGCTTCACATCGGATCGGACGCACTTCATCGACGGCGCGCCAGGTACGGAGCTCCGCCTTCATGCCGTCGGCGAGCGAGAACGTTGCGCACTGCTCGCCCACTACCTGCGCCTCTCGGCAGACGATCGGCGCCTGCGCTTCCTGCGCGTCGTGCCCGATGAAGGTCTGCGCGCCCATGTCGCTGCGCTCGATCTCGCTCGCGGTCTTCGTCTCGCCCTGTTCGACCCGGCGGGTTCGATCGTGGCCTTGGCCGAAGGCTTCTGCTACGGGTGCGGCGCGCGCCGCGAGATGGACGTGGCTTTCTCGACCGACGTGCAGTGGCGACGTCTGGGCTTGGCGAAATCCCTGAAGTCCGTGATGGCAGCCATCACCCGCGACATCGGTCAGGCCGTCGGCGGCACCGGTGCGTCGCTGAGCGCGACGTAGAGCCAGGCACGCGCCTTTTCCCATCGCCGTCGCACGGTTCTTTCGGTCACGCCATGGAGTTCGGCAATCTCGCTTTCCAGATAGCCACCGAAATAACGCATGTCGACGAGCTCGGCCAGCTCGGGGTCGACCGCCTGGAGGTCGAGCAGCGCCTCGCTGACGCGAACGAGATCTGCGCTGGTGCCTGCCTCGGCCAACTGCAGCGCGGCATCGCCGCCAAGCGTTTCATGGACCGCTCCACCGCCGCGTCGTTCCGCGAGCCGCTCGCGCGCTTCGTCGATGATGATGTTGCGCATCGTTTGTGCCGCGTAGGCGAAGAAGTGGCGACGGTCGACGAGCCTCAGCTGTGCCGCGTTGACGAGACGGATGAAGCTCTCGTGCAGCAGCGTGGTCGTCCCCATGCCATGGTCGCGGCCGTGTCGACGCAGGCGGGCCCGGGCGACGCGCTTGAGGTCTGGATACAGGGCCGCGTAGACCTCGTGAAGGACGGACCGATCGCCGCCGGCCGCGCGCTGCAACAACGCTGTGATCGGTGGAAGTTCTCCGGTGGCGCGAGGGACCGCAGGGTCGGGCGCCGCTCGCTCTGTCATGCCCGCGAGCCTAGCTCCGAAATCCGGACGCGTCCACGCCAGCGCCTTCAGGGCAGCCCTCGCAATCACCTTGTCGCCACACCTCATACGCCGTAAGCTGGTGATCCACCGCAAGCCATGAATCCTGACGCCGTCGCCGACTGGCAGGAGCTCTCCGAGCTGTATGAGCAGGCGGATGACGTCACGGCCGCCGCCTTGCCGAACTGGCTCGACGCGCTGCCGGCGCCATTGCAGCGTTTGCGGCCTCAACTCGAGAGAATGCTCGACGCGCGCGATGTCATCGCCAGCGAAGGATTTCTCGAAGAGCTGCCACCGATTTGTGCCGAAGCCGGCAGCGGCGATGACGAGTCCGACTGGCGCGAAGGCCACGCCATCGGACCTTATCGCCTCGTCCGCCATGTCGGCTCGGGCGGGATGGCTCAGGTCTGGCTGGCGGAGCGCGTCGACGGAGCCTTTCGTCGTCAGGTCGCACTGAAGATCCCCTTCACTCAGGTCTCGCCGACACAGCGCGGGGCCTTCGTCGAACGGTTCAAGCGCGAGCGCGACATCCTGGCCTCGCTGAGCCACCCGAACATCGCTTCGCTGCTCGACGCGGGCATCGCCGCCGGCGACCAGCAGTGGCTGGCTCTCGAATACGTCGTCGGCGAGCCGATCACGACTTGGTGCAGCGCCCGAGCGCTGAGCGTCGAAGGTCGGGTTCGGGTGTTCTGCCAGGTGCTGCGCGCCGTCCAGTACGCCCACTCGAACCTGATCGTCCATCGTGACCTGAAGCCCGCCAACATCCTGGTGACGCCGCAAGGGCAGGTGCAGCTGCTCGACTTCGGCATCGCCAAGCTTCTCGGTCCCGCGGGCGGGCCGATCGAAGACACCGAGCTGACGCGCCGCGCCGGCCGTGCGATGACGCTTCGCTACGCGAGCCCGGAGCAGCTGCTCGGGCGTCCGCTGACGACGTCGTGCGACATCTATGCCTTGGGCGTGATCCTCTACGAGATCCTGTGCGGCGAACACCCCTACGAGCTCAAGTTTCCGACTCCGGCCCAGATGGAGCAGGCGGTCCTCGACTGCGAGCCGCGCGCGCCGAGCAAGCGCGCCGAAGCGACGCGCAAGGCCATCGCGGGCGATCTCGATGCGATCACTTTGAAGGCCATTCAAAAGCAGCCGGCCGGCAGATACCCGTCGGTGGATTCGCTGCTCGCGGACCTCGAGCATTGGCTGGCCGGCGAGCCGGTTTCGGCGACGACGCCGACCACGGCCTATCGCCTCGGCAAGTTCCTGAATCGGCATCGCCTGGCCGCCGGCCTGACCGCGACCGCCTTGCTCTGCATCACCGGCGCCGCGATCGTCGCTGTCGTGATGGGCCTCACCGCGCGCCAGGAGGCGGCGCGTTCGCTCGCGTCGAAGGACTTCCTGCTCGACATGTTCCGGGACGCCGACCCGGACGGATCGAAAGGCCCCGACATCACCGCGCGCGAGCTGCTCGAAGTCGGGCGGGAGCGGGTGCACACGGCGTTCGAACAGCAGCCTGCCCTTCGCGCGGAACTGCTCATGAGCATCGGCGACGCCCAGGCGTCGCTCGGCGATTCCTCCCGGGCCGACGCCGCGCTGGCCGAAGCCGCCGCCGTCTATCGCTCCAACGGCATGCCCGGCCGGGCCGCGATGGCGGTGCTCGCGCAGGCCGAGAACATGGTGACCATGGGCGACCTCGATGGAGGGCACGCGCTGCTCGGCGAAGCCGAGCGCCTCGCCGGCACCGCACCCCAGGATGCCGAGTTGAAGGCCCGGCTCAGCAGCACCCGCGGCCTGCTCGCCGGGGAGCTTGGCGATCTCGACGCTGCGGCGAATCACTATGCGCTGGCTGTTTCCGAGTTCGAGCAGGCCGACGGAAAGCGCCACCCGGCCACCATCGAGGCGCTCGCGCGGCTAGCGGAGATCGAATCGAGACGTCGCAACCCGACGGCAGCCCGGGCGCGGGTCGAAGATGCCGAGCAGCGGGCTCGCGACAACCCGAACGTCAAGCCGTCCTATGTCTTGACGATTTCGGCCGAGCGCGCGCGGCTCGAATCCGCGGCGGGACGCTTCGGGAGCGCGGCGACGATCCTGGAGGAGCTCGGGCCTGCGTGCAACAAGACACTCAGTCCCTTCGTCGAGCCGTGCCTGCTGCTGCAGCAGATGCGGACGGTCACCTTGCTCCGGCTCGGACGAAACGCCGAAGCAGCGGCTCTGGTGCCGATGATGCTGGAGGCGCACAGCATCACGCCGCAGCGCAAGGAAGAGAACCAGGTCATCGCGGTGCGCGCGTTGTGCGCCGCCGGGATGTTTCAGGGCGCCGCCCCATTGCGCACTCGTGTGCGCACCTTCGGGGAATCGGGGCCAGAGGTCAGGCAAAGAGAATCGCTCAAACAGTCCGCGCTGCTCGCCGAAGCGGAGGCGCAACTGAGAGAGGGTCAGTCGGCCAAGGCGCTCGAGTGGGTCGACAAGGCACAACGGCGTCGGGTCGCCCAGGCCGAAGCCACGGGCGCCGCGCAGGTCGTCGCGAAGGAATGGCTCATGCGCGGCGTCGCGCTCCAGGCCCAAGGGCAGCATGCCGAGGCCTTGGACGCGCTGCAGCGGTCGTTTTCGACCATCGCCGGCGACCTCGGCCCGGACCACCCGTTGACGCTTCTGTTCGGCCTCAATCGCGTACGCTCGCTCGAGGCTCTGGGTCGGCACGACGAGGCGCTCCGTCTCGTCGCCGCAGCCCTGCCCGCACTCGAAACGGGTCTGGGTGCCGGCGCCCCGGCCTTTCGACAGATCACAACGTTGCAGAACCAACTGGAATCGGGCGCGCTGAGAAGCGAATCCGTAGGTCGGCAGATCCCATTTTTCATCTGACAGGAGAACTCGAATGCGTGGAACGTTCCTACCGGTAGGCCTTGCACTGGGCTTGCTTGCCCTTTCTTCGGCCCAAGCCGCTAACCCGAGCTCGATGACGTTGATGGAGTGGCACTGCATACCCGGCAAGGGCTCCAATACGAATTGTTCCTTTGCCTTGAGGGCACCCGATTCGTGCAAGGAGCCAACCGGAGGGAATACCGGCGACGGCGCACCCTGCTTGAAGAGCGTGACGTGCAAGATGCAGAAGGGCGACAACAGCGCGACCTGCATGGCGACGTATACCCTGCGCAAATCGCGGTAGTCGACCGGGCGCGGCGGCAATGTGAAGGCTGCTGCGCCGCATCGCACAGCAAGGCACGTCGTATGCCAACGTCATCCGCTCGCCTCGCTCCGCGAGAGCGGCAGGGTGAACTGTCTCGACAGAAACCCGTCTGATGAAAATCACGCTCGGACAGCTGCTCCTGAGGCAAGGACCCAATTCGATGCTCGCGCGATTGACAGCCACTCGCCGCCTCGCGGTGTGGCTGATGACTTGCTGCCTGTTGTTGCTCGCCGGCGGCGGACAGGCGGCGGTGTCTGCCGATTCGGCGTCCGTCTCCGCGCCGGTCGTCGTGCTGAAGCTGCAGGACGCCATCGGCCCGGCAAGCGCCGATCACTTCGTGCGCGCCCTCGACAAGGCGCAGAAGACGGGCAAGGTGCTGGTGGTGCTCGAACTCGACACGCCCGGCGGCCTCGACGGCTCGATGCGCCAGATGATCCAGGCCATCCTCGCCTCGTCGGTGCCGGTCGTGACCTGGGTCGCGCCATCGGGAGCGCGCGCAGCGAGCGCGGGAACCTACATCCTCTACGCCAGCCACGTCGCGGCGATGGCGCCTTCGACGACGCTCGGCGCGGCGACACCTGTCGCGATCGGTATGCCGGGCAGCGGCGACGGCGCGCAGCCGGCACCCGGCAGCGCGGGAAAGGGAGCCTCGGGGGCAGCGAGCGGCGCCGAAGCGGCGCATGACGTCATGGCCGCCAAGCGGGTAAACGACGCCGCAGCCTACATTCGAGGTCTCGCGCAACTGCGCAGCCGCAACGCGGTGTGGGCCGAGCGGGCGGTGCGCGAAGCCGTCAGCCTGACGGCGCAGGAGGCTCTGCAGCAAGACGTGATCGATGTGGTCGCGGCCGATGTGCCCGAGCTGCTCGCGAAGATCGACGGCCGCCGAGTCCGCCTGTCCGCGGGCGAGGTGACGCTCGCCACACGCGGGCTCGCCTGGGAGCAGGTCGTTCCCGACTGGCGCCATCGACTGCTCTCGGTGATCGCCAACCCGAGCTTCGCGCTGATCCTGATGATGATCGGCGTCTACGGGCTGCTCTTCGAGTTCTCCTCGCCGAGCTTCGGTGTGGCCGGCGTCGTCGGTGCGATCTGCCTCTTCCTCGGCCTGTTTGCACTGCAGCTGTTGCCGATCAACTATGCAGGCCTGGGTCTGCTCCTGGTCGGCATCGCGCTGATGGCGGCCGAAGTCGTCACGCCGACCTTCGGCGCCCTCGGCATCGGCGGCGTGGCGGCGTTCGTCGCCGGCGGCATCATGC
>JBDTNU010000196.1:0-6853 GCA_039933535.1 Caldimonas sp.
AGCGGATGCTGATCGTCGGCGGCGGCATCATCGGCCTCGAGATGGGCACGGTCTATTCGACGCTCGGCGCGCGACTCGATGTCGTCGAGATGCTCGACGGCCTGATGCAAGGGGCCGACCGAGATCTGGTCCGCGTCTGGCAAAAGCTCAACGCACCGCGCTTCGACAACATCCTGCTGAAGACGAAGACGGTCAGCGCCGAGGCGAAGAGCGACGGCATCCTGGTTCGCTTCGAAGGCGAGGGCGCGTTGAAAGAGCAGCTCTACGACCTCGTGCTGCAAGCGGTGGGTCGCGTGCCGAACGGCAAGAAGATCGGCGCCGCCGCCGCCGGCGTGACCGTCACGGATCGCGGCTTCATTCCGGTCGACATCCAGATGCGAACCAACGTGCCGCACATCTTCGCGGTCGGCGACATCGTCGGCCAGCCGATGCTCGAGCACAAGGCGGTGCACGAAGCGCACGTCGCCGCCGAGGTGGCAGCGGGCGAGCAGCTCGGCGATGCCAGTCTCGCGAAGTCGGCATTCGACGCGCGTGTGATCCCAAGCGTGGCCTACACCGACCCCGAGATCGCCTGGGTCGGCGTGACCGAAGACGAAGCCAAGGCGCGCGGACTCAAGGTGAAGAAGGGCCTGTTCCCGTGGACGGCGTCTGGCCGCGCCATCGCCAACGGTCGCGACGAAGGTTTCACCAAGCTGCTGTTCGACGAAACGAGCCACGTCATCGTCGGCGGCGGCATTGTCGGCACGCACGCCGGCGACATGATCGGCGAGATCGCGCTCGCGATCGAGATGGGCGCCGACGCCGTCGACATCGGCAAGACCATCCATCCGCACCCGACCCTCGGCGAATCGATCGGCCTGGCAGCTGAAGCCTTCGAGGGAACTTGCACCGACCTGCCTCCGCCGCGTCGCTGAGCCCCTTTCTCTAGAACCCGGTGCGGGCCATGATGACCTGCCCGGTCGGCAGAAGATTGCTCGTTCCCGCTGGCGATCGGCTCAAGCTGTAGAACACGACGAAATGGCCGTCGCCGCTGATGCGCGACCAGCCGACGGTACCGGCCGGGACGCGCTGACGGTCGAGCGAGACGAGTGCGATACGAGGCACGCAGCCCGCCGGCGCGTTTGCGCCGCCGCAGGTGTCGCGCACGTAGACCGAGCTGCCCGCGCCGGGATAGAGCGCCGAAAGGTTGTATGGAACCGCGAACGACACGAACCGCCCGTCGTCGGACAGCGATGGTTGCTGATTGGCCTGGCTGGCCAGCGTGATGTCGAGGTTGCCGTTGTCGAGGACCGACTCGTAGGCGAACTTGGGGGTGCACGCCGGCACGGCGGCGCCGGTGGCGACGCAGCTGTCGTAGAGCATGACCTGGCGTCCGGGCAGCGCGAGATTGGGCGGCGGCAGGTTGGGCGGCGGCGTGGTCACGAGGCTGCCGGTGACGTTCTCGCCCTGCGCCAGGAAGGCGATGAAGCGGCCGTCTGGAGAGATGGTCGGGATCTGGCTGTCGAGAAGCACGCCGGTCACGCTGGTTCCGCTGCCGGGCACGATGCTGACGATCGAAAAGTCGCACTGGGAGACGCCGCCCGAACAGTCGGCGCGAAACACCGCGCCCCCGCTTCCCGGCATCAGCAGAGGATGCGGGATCAGGTTGTTCGCGGAGGTGCGAAAGACGACGATGCCGTTGTCGCTGACGGCGAGGAATTGCTGCGAGGTCTCGTCGTTGGCGGCGCCGGAGGCGGTCCTCGACACGAGCACGGTCTGGGCCGTGCAGCCCGCGACGGGCCCCGTCGAAGTCACGCAGCGGTCACGCAGATAGACCTGGAGAAAGCCTCCCGTCGCGACGCCGGCGAACAGGTCGTTGGCCGACGAGCTCCAGGCGACATAGCGGCCGTTGCGGCTCAGCGCCGGTGAGACCAACGACGACGTTCCGCTGTTCGAGGGCTGGCCCGCGATGTTGGCGGAGATCAGCGTCGTCGATGCCGTGCAGCCGGAAACCGTCCCGCTCGCAGCGACGCAGGTATCGCGGAGCACGATCTGGCGCAGCGTTCCGGTCACTCCGGGGAAGCAGGCATCCGAATGGAACGCGACGAATCGCCCGTCGCTGCTGATGACCGGGAACATGGAGCCGAGGCCCAAGGCCGGCGGAACGCATTGCGTTCCCGCGGGGTTCAGCGACACGAGGCGTGTCGACGGCGTGCACGATGCGGGAGCGCCGACACAGGTGTCGCGCAGGTAGATGCTGGTGAACACGCCGTTGCCGAGATCGCCGGCCACCAGGTCGGTGGCGGCAGACTGGAAGGCGATGAACCGGCCCTGGGCGTCGGGGGCGGCGACGGAGCTGTCGCGATTGCCGCCGAAAGTCGTGCTGCCCAGGGTGACCGACACGATGGCTGGGAAGGCATCGGCAGTGACCTCGAAGTTCAGCGCCGATGTGCTGGTCGCACCGTCGACCACCAGCACCGGCAAGGTCGCTGCCGCACTGAGCGCGGGGGCGGCCGCCGTCAACTGGGTGCTGCTGACGAAGGTCGTCGTCAGAACCGTGCCGTTGAAGGAGACACGACTCGCGGACGTGAAGCCGGTGCCGTTCACCGTGAGCACGAAGGCGGCGCTGCCGGCGCCGAGCGTCGAAGGCGAGAGCGACGTGAGGGTGGGCGCCACGGGTGGCGGCGCCGACACCATGAGGTTGAGCGCGTTCGACGCGCTGCTGCCCGGATTGACCGCCGTGACCGCGAGCGCGCCGGATGTCGTGACCGCGGCGGCGGGCACGACCGCAGTCAGCTGCGTCGCGCTGACGAAGCTCGTGGTCATGGCCGAAGCGCCGACGCTGACCACGGCGCCGCTGACGAAACCGGTGCCGTTGACGGTCAGCGTGAAGGCGGCGCTGCCGGCAACGACGGTGGCGGGCGCGATCGAGGCGATCGTCGCAGCGGCCGGGGGTGGCGGCGGCGGCGGCATGGAGCCCGAACCGCCACCGCCACCGCATCCCGCGAGTGCCAACAAAAGCATCATGGCGAAGCGCGGGCGCGACACGATCTGCCATGACGAGCGAACCAGTGCTGCCGACGAATTGCGTTGCATGTCAGTCTCCGAGTCATCCCGGTGTGGAATTCACCCGGGGTTTTAGGCGGAGCAGCGTTATGCCGGCGTTACGACCCGACGCAACGGCCGGACCTCGTCGCTCAGGTGATGTCGCCGACGTGGATCTCGAAACGCCCGGCGCGTCGATCGGCGAAGAAGAGCTCGAGCGTGCGTCTGGTCGTGCGGAATGCGATCTCGTCCCAGGGCACCTCGTCCTCGCGAAACAGCTCGGCCTCGATCGTCTCCGGTCCGGGCGCGAAGTCGATGTCGAGGAGCCGGGCCCGATAGAACAGATGTACCTGTCCGACCCGAATCACGTTGAGCAGCGTGAACAACTCCTGCAGCTCGATGCGTGCCCCGGCCTCCTCGACCGTCTCGCGCACCGCGCCCTCGGCCGTGCTCTCGCCGAGCTCCATGAAGCCGGCCGGCAAGGTCCACAGGCCTCGCCGCGGCTCGATGTTGCGCCGGCACAGCAGCACGCGGTCTTCCCACACCGGCAGCGTGCCGACGACGTTGACCGGGTTCTCGTAGTGCACCGTCCCGCACGCCGTGCAGACCGCGCGGTCGCGGTTGTCGTCGGCCGGCGTCTGGTAGCGGGCTTCGGCACCGCAGGTCGGGCAATGCTTGATGCTGCGTGGCAGGAGCATGCAGGGAGTTTATGGCCTCGCCCCCGGCCGCAGCCTGCGTGGCATCATCCCGTCACCCCCTGGATCGAGTTCCTTCCATGAGCCCCGTCTTCATGCCTCCCGCGCCTGCGAGCGTTCCCGTTGCCGGCTCCGCGGGCGAGAGTTTTCCGGTCCATCGCATCTACTGCGTCGGCCGCAACTACGTCGAGCATGCCAAGGAGATGGGCTTCACCGGCCGCGAGCCGCCGTTCTTCTTTCTCAAGCCCGCCGACGCGGTGCTGCCGATCGCCGAGGGCGAGGTCGGCAAGATGCCGTACCCGACCCTGACGAAGGACCTGCACCACGAGGTCGAGCTCGTCGTCGCGATCGGCACCGGCGGCCGCGACATCAAGGCGGCCGATGCGATGCAGCATGTCTGGGGCTACGCCGTCGGTCTCGACATGACCCGGCGCGACCTGCAGGGCGAAGCCAAGAAGCTCGGGCGCCCCTGGGACATCGGCAAGGGCTTCGATCATTCGGCGCCGATCGGTCCAGTCCATCGCGCGGCCGAATGCAACGTGGGCGCGGCGACGCCGATCGTGCTCCAGGTCAATGGCGTGGTCCGGCAGCAGAGCACGATCGGCAAGCTGATCTGGAACATCGCCGAGGTCATCGAGCACCTTTCTGCGGCGTGGGAGCTGGCCCCCGGCGACCTGATCTTCAGCGGCACGCCGGAGGGCGTGGCCGCGGTCGTGGTCGGCGACATGCTCAAGGCCGACATCGCCGGCGTCGGCAGCCTGCAAGTGCAGATCGTGGCGCGCTGAGCGTCGGCCGGCCCCGCAAGCGCAGTGCGCCTCTACAGCTACTTCCGCTCGTCGGCGTCGTACCGGGTTCGCATCGCGCTCGCGCTCAAGGGGCTGAGCTACGAGTACGCGGCGGTGCATCTCGTGAAGAACGAACAGCTGAGCGAGTCGTTTCGCACCTTCGCGCCGGCGCGGCTCGTGCCTGCGCTGGCGGTGGGCGAAGACGATGGCACCGAGACCATCCTGACCCAATCGCTCGCGATCATCGAATACCTCGAGGAGACTTGTCCCGAGCCGCCGCTTCTGCCCGAGGATGCAGTGGGCCGTGCGCGCGTACGGGCCATTGCGCTCGACATGGCCTGCGAGATTCATCCGCTCGACAACCTGCGCGTCCTGCGCTATCTGGTCAAGGAGCTGGGTGTCTCCGAAGACGACAAGAACCGGTGGTACCGGCACTGGGTCGAGACCGGGCTCGAGGTCGTCGAACGGCAGCTCGCGGGGCACGCGGCAACCGGTCGCTTCTGCCATGGCGACACGCCGGGCCTCGCCGACTGCGTGCTCGTGCCGCAGATCCACAACGCGCAGCGCATGGACTGCAAGCTCGAGCACGTGCCGACTGTCATGCGCGTCTTCGAGAACTGCATGGCCGCCCCGGCATTCGCGACCACGCAGCCTTCGGCCTGCCCGGACGCGACGTGACTCGGCCGGCAAGCTGGCTCGCCCCCGCGTGGGCCGGCGACGTCGTCGGCGCGCTGATGTCGACGCGTGAGGGCGGTGTGAGCAGCGGGCCGTTCGCCACGATGAACCTCGGTGCGGCGGTGGGCGACGAGCCCCGATGCGTCGCCACCAATCGTGCCCGGTTCGCCGAAGCATGCGGCGCGGCGCCGGTGTTCCTGCGCCAGGTCCACGGTGCCTCGGTGGTTCGCGTTGGCGCGGTCGATACGGCGCCCGGCGCGCTGGTGCATGAAGCCGACGCGAGCTTCACCACCGAGCCGGGTGTGGCCTGCACCGTGCAGGTGGCCGATTGCCTGCCGGTCCTTTTCGCGGCGCCCGAAGGCCGCGCCGTTGCCGCCGCGCATGCCGGCTGGCGCGGGCTGTCGGCGGGGGTGCTCGAAGCGACGCTCGCCGCGCTGTGCGGAGCGGCGCACTGTCGGGCCGCGGAAGTCGAAGCGTGGCTCGGCGCATGCATCGGCCCGCGCGCCTTCGAGGTCGGCACCGACGTGCTCGAGGCCTTCGGCGTCGATCCGCTGCTTTCCGACGCGTGCCGTTTCGATCCGGTGCGGACGGGCAAGTGGCTGGCCGATCTGGCCGGCCTGGCGCGCGATCGGCTCGCGGCGGCAGGCGTCGAGCGCGTCAGTGGCGGCGAGTGGTGCGCCGCCCTCGACCCATCACGTTTCTTTTCGTTCCGGCGCGACCGGATCACCGGGCGGATGGCCGCTTCGGTCTGGATCGCTCGCCGCGACGCCGGCCGCTGAGGCGAGTTCGGCCCGGCGGCGGACGCTGCGCCGGGCCGGCGTGCCGAGCAGGTAGAGCGCCACGCCGAGCGGCAGCACGCCGTAGAGCAGGAAGGTGATCGTGGCGCCGAGCCAGGTTCCGCCTTCCGACATCGCCTCGGCGAGTGCCATCAGCACGACGACGTAGATCCAGGCGATGGCAACGAGATACATGTTTGCGCTAGGAGGGTTTATGGCCCGCGCCACGATAATCGCTCGATGGAATCGAAGCACGACATCGGTCAAGCCATGAAGGCGCTCGCCACGCTGACCCTGCCGGGCGACGCCGTTGCGAAGATGCAGGCCGACTTCCTCGCCGACGCGACCTCGCTGTGGAACCGTACCGTCCAGCCCGGCGGCGCGGCCCCGGTCAAGCCGGCCGACCGGCGCTTCGCGGCGGCCGAATGGGCGGCGAACCCGTCGAGCTCCTACCTCGCCGAGATGTATCTGCTCAACGCCCGCACCTTGCTGGGCATGGCCGACCAGTTGCAAGGCGACGAAAAGACCAAGGCCCGTGTTCGTTTCGCGGTCCTGCAGTGGATAGACGCCGTGGCGCCAAGCAACTACCTCGCGCTCAATCCGGAAGCGCAGAAGAAGGCGATCGACAGTCAGGGCGAGAGCATCGGCATGGGCCTTCGCCAGCTCTGGAACGACGTTCAGCAAGGCCATCTGTCTCAAACGGACGAGAGCGCCTTCGAGGTCGGTCGCAACGTCGCCACCACTGAAGGCTCGGTCGTGTTCGAGAACGAACTGTTCCAGTTGCTCGAGTACAAGCCGCTCACGGGGAAGGTCTTCGAGCGGCCGCTGCTGATCGTGCCGCCCTGCATCAACAAGTTCTACATCCTCGACCTGCAGCCCGAGAACTCGCTGATCCGCT
>JBDTNU010000197.1:0-6772 GCA_039933535.1 Caldimonas sp.
TCGCGTAGCGATCGATGGCGTATTCGATCTTGCTCGGCGCATACGCGTAGAAGTGGCCGAAGCCGCCACCGAGGAAGGGCGCGCTGCCCATCTGCCAGAACAGCCACGACAGGCATTCGGCGCGCTCGTGGCCGGCGGCCGGAAGAAAGGCGCCACCGAACTTCTCGGCCAGATACAGCAGGATCGCGCCGGACTCGAACACGCGGACGGGCGTCGTGCCGCTGCGATCCCACAGGGCCGGGATCTTCGAGTTGGGATTGGCCGCGACGAAGCCGCTGCCGAACTGCTCGCCCTCGTTGATCTTGATCAGCCAGGCGTCGTACTCGGCGCCCGCGTGGCCGAGGGCCAGCAGCTCCTCCAGCATCACCGTGACCTTGACGCCGTTCGGCGTGGCGAGCGAATAGAGCTGCAGAGGATGACGACCGACCGGCAGGTCCCGTTCGTGGGTCGGACCCGCGATCGGACGGTTGATGTTCGCAAAGCGACCGCCGTTTTCCTTGCTCCAGGTCCAGATCGTCGGCGGCGTGTAGGGGAGCGAATCGGTCATGAGGCAATCCCGTTCATGCCCAGGTCTGTCCGGCCGGGATCGCCCCGTTGACGAGATTGCGGGCTCCCCCTGCAGTCACCCGCCCCGCGGCTTGCAGCGAAGGCGCGTGGTCGCTCACCTTGACGTGGTAGTAGGTACCTGCGTTGGGGGTCGTGATGGTTCGACCGTGATAGTGCACGTGCACTGTGCCCCACACGATCTCCGGACCGCCGGTCGCGTGCAGCCACATGACGTCGAGCTTCGCCTCTGCCTCGGCCATGCCGCAACTCGCGCAATAGTAGCGAAACGGATTGCGATAGCCGCCCCCCGAGAGGCTCACCTGGCCCGCCGCCACCAAGGCCTCGAAGCTGGCGCCGCTCACGACCTTGTTCGGCAGATAGCTGTTAACGAGGTGGCCGAGCCGGTCCGCGTTCGGATAGTCGTTGATCGTCCTGATGAGCGTGGCCATGCCCGGGTAGTGAACGCGCAGGGCATTGAACAGGGCGAGGGTGATGCCCAGTCCCTGGAAAAGCTCGTGGGCCTTCTTGTCGGCGCCCGTGATCAGGCTGGCGAGGGTCTCGGTGGTGTCGTCGTCGGGCAGAAGCCAGCGCAGCTTGAGCCAGGCCGAGATCTCCTGGGCGGCGACGTCCTTCTTCATCCGCTCGCGCCACGGCCCTTTGGTGTTCAGCAGTCCTGCGTAGGCCGCGGCGATGCCGGTGCCGAACCCGGTTGTCATGTCTCGACCCTTGTCGAAGGCGCCGACCAGCGTGAGGCGGCACTTCAACGTATCTTTGGAGATGGCGTTGCCCTTGGACTTGTAGGCTTCGCCCAGGTGCTTCACGAGTTCGGCGTTCGAGCTCAGCGCAGTCGCGATCTCCGCCGCCCAGGTCTTGTAGCCGCCCACCTCCTCGCCCGTGGCGATGCGCGCGTCGGGCGCGATCCGGGCGACGACGAGGGGCGCAGCGATACGTTCGCGACATCGGGCGAGCAAGTCCAGCGCGCGCAATTCCATCGACCCTTCGGCCGCGTCGCCGATCTGCTTCAGGATGGCGGCCGCGGGTCCCGTCAGGGCGTCGAGCTCGTTGAGCCAGCGCTTGATCTCGTCGAACGCTTCCCTGGCCGCCCGGACCAGGCCATCGAGCGTGCCGACCGCGATCGGCAGCCCGGCCTTGTCGCCCTTGCCGATGGCCAGGGCCACCGCCAGCAAGGTGGCGTCGCGCTCCTTCCAGGCGCCGGAGATCGGCACCGCGACCAGGTCGTCAAGCATCGTCGGCAAGGTGGGGGATGCGACGAACGCCGCGCACGCGAGCTCCAGCCCCTCGAGCGGCTTGCGCAGTGCGACCCAGTCGCCGCTTTCGAGCAGTCGAGGGGGCATCGGCCCGCCGAGCGGCTCCAGATCCTTCACCGTGTCGAGAAGCGTCTTCAGTTCCTTGCAGGGCGGCAGGCGCGGCGCACATTTTTCGATGGCACCCGACGCGGCGCCGATGGCCTGCAGGCGGCCCTGCATGCGAGCCCAGTCCTCGATGGCGTACTCCCACTCGGCGCGGAGGTCGAGCAGCGCCTGAAGGCCCGGGCCGTAGATGCCGGTGTCGCATTCCTCGATGGCGTCGCCGATGGTGGCGATGGCATCGACGAGCTTCGTTGCCTTGCTGGTCGCGGCCTGCTTGTCGGCCCAGTTCAGCAAATCGAGGTCGCCGCGCACCATGGCAGCGACCGTCTTGGCGTGAACCGCGAGCTCGTCGAGCCGCCTGGCCAGGTCGACCCGCTCGCCGAGCGCCAGGCCCTGCGCCGCCTTGACCTCCTTGTCGAGCGCCTGCAACTCGCGCGGCAAGGTCAGCCGCGTGATCACCACGACAGGCAGCAGGTCGTGGGCGGCGCGCACGAGCTTCTCCACCTCGGCCACGCGCTCGAGGAGCCTGGCATGCGCTGCATGGGCTTCGAGCCGGCCTTGCGCTCCGCCGGCGTCATTGCCACCGCCTCGCCCCTCGCGTTGCATCTCGTCGGTCGGCGTGAGATGAAGGGCGTTGAGCAGTCCGAGTTGACGCATCTCTTCTTTCCTTTGGCGTTGAAGTCGATTCCTGGTGCGCTTGTGCGCTGTCACCGATCCGTCGGGGTCTGAGCTTCCTCGAAAATGAGACGCAAGCCAAGAGGTCCTTCCCACGAACCCTTCAGTACGAGCCTGCCAACGTCATGTCCCCGACCTGCACTTCCTGCACGTCGAATTCTTTCGGCCGCTGCGGTCGCGCTGGCGACGCTTCGCGGATGGCCCGACAGCGCGGCGCTCTTGTGTTCGATAGCGCACAGACGGGCCGGTGCTGTTCCACAGCGAGCTGCTCGACCATCAGGCCGATGCCGCGCGGACGAGCCGCACCTCGGCCTTCGCCTTGCTCGGCGACGACATCCTCGACTTCTCGAAGATCGAGGCCGGCCGCCTGCCTCTATCTCGAGCGCGCCGCAGTGGCGCTGCCGGAGCTGATCGAGTACGTGACGAAGCCGACCGATGACCGAGCAGCTAGTGGCCTGGGTTGCCGCAGCTCGCCGAAGGCATCAGCTGATTCGCCAGGCGTAGGCCCAGGGCTGCGCGAACTGCGTGATGTGGAACGCGTTGATCGTGAACGTCACGTTGCCGGCGGGGATGTTGGCCCACACCACTTGCTCGACGTTGTTGACGCGGTCGAATTTCTTCGACGTGCCCATGTTGCCGTGTCGCACCTGGCCGTTCGACGCCTTGACGATCAGGTCGAGGTCGTTCTGCAGCTTGGCTCCTGGCGGATCGGTCCAGACGAGCGTGACCTTCAGCGTGTAGCCGGTGCCGGTGGTGTGCGCTCCCGCTGACGCCTTTGTCTTTGGAATCGTGATCGTGACCGTGCCGTTCTGCCCTTGCTTCAGCGGGCCGCCATCGCCGAAGCCACCGTTCGGATTGGGCCCGGGAATGATGATCGACCCGGCCAGGTCGACCCGCCCCCAACCCGACGACATGTTGGGCGAGGTGCCTGCCTCGGTCGGGCTGTATTGCCCGGGCAGCGTATCGGCCCCGTTGATGAGGATCGCCTTGATGAGCGCGGCGCTCGGCGTCGTGGTTCCGTTCTTGACCAGCGTTTCCCGGACCACCGCGACGCAGCCGGCGACCAGCGGCGTCGCCATGCTGGTGCCACCGTCGAAGAAGTAGAGCGGGTCGGACGACACGCCGTAGTCGGTCGACGCCGTGACCAGGTTGCGCGATCGGGTCGAGAGGATGCATGTGCCGGGCGCGACCACGTCGGGCTTGATCCGGCCTTCGTGCGTCGGCCCGCGGCTGCTGAACGCGACCATGCCGTCGGGGTTGTTGGCGATCCTGTCGCTGTGGATCGGATTGGCCGGATAGTCCGAGGGCCAGTAGCCGCCGTACGTCGCGGTGAACTTGGCGCGGTTGCTCTCCGAGGCGCCGACGCTGATGCAGTTCTTCGACGAGGCTTCGCCGGCGATCGATCCGTTGTCGACCACGCCGTTGCTGTTGCCGTCGCTGCCGTCGTTGCCGGCCGCGAAGCAGATCACGCAATCCGGATGGGTCCAGATGAAGTCGTCGATCTCGTTCGAGCTGGGCGAGTACGCACCCGGTCCCGAGCCCCACGAGTTGGTCTGGATGCGCGCCTTGTTCTTGTCGTAGGGCGGCTTGAACAGGTCGTGCAGGTCGTTCGGAATGCCGCCGAGTCCGCCGCCCGCGTCGAGCAGCGACTGCGTGATGAGCTTGGCTTTGGGTGCCGTGCCCTGGATCTTGCCGCCCATCGTCGCGGAGTTGCCGTCGCCGAGCACCGAGCCGGCGACGTGGGTGCCGTGGCCGTCGGGATCATCCGACGTCGACCGCCCGAGCGCGACCAGCTTGGTGACCCGGCCGGTGAATGCGGGATGGACGTTGGTGGTCGAGCCCTTGTCGAAGCCGGTGTCGTTGACGACGACGATCTGGCCCGCGCCCTGGTAGCTCGTGCCGTTGACGACCACGTCGGCGTGCAGGATCGGCCGGGCGATGTTGTTGTAGAGCCGGTAGACGGGCGACGATGCCATGTAGCGCACTTCGTCGAGCGCCGCGACATCGCCGAGGTAGCGGTCCTGCACGCGCATCCGGACCTTGCTCTTGCTCATCTCGAGGTCATCCGGGCTGACCCGGGCCGCGGCAGCGATCTTCTTGCGCATCGTCGGCTTGCTCGGATCGATGCCTTTGTGGAAGACCACGTCGATCTTGTGCAGGGCGCGCGAAGTGGCGGTGGCCGGTGCAACGCCGCCGATGGTGGCGGCGCGCGTCGAAGGGATCGGCGGGCGCACGTTGGGCGGGATCTTGAAGGCCGTGTCGTACACGCCGGCCCACACCACGAAGGGCAGGCCCCGTACCCTGGCCAGCCCGGTCTCCTTGAAGCCGCAAAGATAGGTGTTGTCCGAGACGTATTCGTGGACGACCGCGCCGGCCTTGGCGAGCTGTGCCAGCTGTTCGCCGGTCATCGACTCGGCCGACTGGACGAGGATGTAGTCCGACTTCGACGCACTCGCCTTGCCCATCGCGGCGACCTTGGGGGTGCCGGAAGCCGGATCGAGCGAAACGCCGTTGATGGTGATGCGCAACATGGTTCAGTCTCCTCTTGTGCCCTTGACGTGGGCCGCCGTTGATGAAGCCACTCGTTGTCGCAGGCGTCGTGCACGATGCGAACAACGATCGGACTGTAGGGCGATGGATATCGCCGCGCATCCCCTCGAGTGGGGCGGATGCATTGACGCCGCTTCGTCGATGCCTCAAGAATTCGGGCAACGTCGTTCGACCCGTCCGCATCGACCGATGTCCCGCGTTGCCGGGGGCTTGCCAGGCCGCCCTCGCGTCGTCACCAGGAGCTGTCGTGCCCGTACGCACCCATCACGCGAAGTGGCGCAGCATCGTTGCTGCTGCGCCCTTGATCGCGATCGCGATCCTGGTATTCGCCTTCGCGCAGGGAGAGCACGCCATCTTCCGGTCGCGCGGGGTTCAGGGGGCTTTGCTGGCCGTCGCTGCGCTCGGCGCCATGGTGTCGGCGTGGACGGCGTGGCGGCTGGGCTCGGCGCCGGCCACCTCGGTCGCGCACGCGCTGCCAGGACGAGTCGCATTGCGCGGCAAGGCCCAGGCGCTGCCGGGCGCGGCGCCGCTGATCTCGCCCGACGGCGCGGCATGTTTGTGGTTCACGCACAGCCAGAAGGTCATGCATCGCTACGACGCGTTCGACAGCGTGCGTCCCTTCCTGCTCGTCGACGACAGCGGCCGATGCGTCGTGCTGCCGGCCGGCGCCGAGATCGATGGCAGCAGCAAGATCACCGTCGCACGGCAGGCGAAGCTCAGCGACCCTACCGATATCACCGGCCGCGGCACCGCTGGCTATGGCACCGGCGAGCGCCTGCTTTGCGAAGGCGACGACATCCATGTGTCGGGCTGGCTCGTGCCGACATCGGCCGAGGCGATCGAGCTTCAACTGCAGACCGCGAAGCTGAACGAGAAGGTCGAGCTGCCGAGCCTGGTCATCCGCTCCGACGACGAAGCGGAGTTTCGCAACGCGATCGCGGCACGGCCGGCGGCGTTGCCGCCTGTTCCGCCGCTACCTCCGCCGGCGGCCCTGCCTGTCGTCGCGGGCCATGGCACCGAGCCCTTCGTCATCAGCATCGGCTCTCAGGACGGCGAGGCCGGCATGTACTGGCTGCTGACCGTCGCCGACATCCTCGTGCTGTTTGCCGCGGGCGGCATGTATCTCTGGCTCGCGCCGGCCGCCTGATCGCGCCCTCGTGTGCAAGAGCGATCGGCTTTCGCGCCTCAGCCGCGCAGGTGACAGGCGACCCGATGCCCTTCGCTGCTTTGCTTCAGCTCGGGCTTCTCGGTGCTGCAGAGCGGAAATTGCGCGATCGGGCAGCGCGTGTGGAAGTGGCAGCCCGAAGGCGGGCGGATCGGGCTCGGCACGTCGCCCTGCAGCGGAATGCGCTTGCGCTTGACCTGCGGGTCGGGGATCGGCACGGCCGAGAGCAGCGCTTCGGTGTACGGATGCAGCGGCTGGGTGTAGAGCTCGCGCGAAGGCGCGATCTCGACGATGCGGCCGAGGTACATCACGGCGACGCGGTCACTGATGTGTTCGACCACCGAGAGGTCGTGGGCGATGAATATGTAGGTCAGGCCGAGCTGCCCTTGCAGGTCCTCGAGCAGGTTGATCACCTGCGCCTGGATCGAGACGTCGAGCGCCGAGACGGCCTCGTCGCAGACGATCA
>JBDTNU010000198.1:0-6703 GCA_039933535.1 Caldimonas sp.
GTGATGTAGTCGGCGCCGACGCCGTCGCTCGCCAGCCGGTCGATCACGTCGTAGTCCGGCGCCTTGACGCCCGAGCTGAGCGAGACGAACAGGCCCTTGTCGCGCATCGACTTCGCGAAGGCGACGTTGTCGACGTCGAAGCGGTGCATGACGTAGAAGAATCCGTTCGCCGCGAGCCATTCGGTGATCGGCCCGTCGACGACCGTCTTCATGTTCGCCGGAACGACCGGAAGGGCAAAGCGGTGCGGGCCGAATTCCTGCGCCGGATCGCACTCCGAGCGGCTCTCGACGCGGCATTTGCGCGGCAGCAGCAGGACGTTGTCGTAGTCGAAGATTTCCATTCGGGGCCCGGCTGAGATTTTAAGGGCGGGCCGGCCGCGGCCCGGCTGGCCATGGCGAAGCGCCGCGTTCGATGCAGGTCGGGATGATGTCACCTGCATGTCACCCCGCCGCGCTTGTGGCTGCGGCCTTCCGTGACTCACCATGCCGCAAGTCAACTTCGAGGGTGCGCCATGGATGATGCGAGCCGGAACAGGGTGCCCGCGCGGGGCCTGCGTCGCGTTGCCTGGGGCTTGCTGGCCCTGACCCTGCCGCTGGCCTTCGTGGCATGGTCGCTGCAGGAACGGACTCCGCCCTCTCCGGGCGCGATCATGAAGAGCGCAGGCGTTGCGCCGCGCGCGGCTGAAGCGCGGCAGCTGGCGTTCGAGCGCAACCTCGGGCAGGCGGCAGGCGACGTTCGCTACCTGTCGCGCGCGCCCGGGCGGCAACTCGCGATTTCCGATGACGGCATGACGTTGTCGGCGGCGCAGAACGCGCGCGCGCGGCTGAACTTCGTGGCGGCCCGGCGCGGCGGACGCTTCGCCGAGCGCGAGCCGCTCGCGGCCAGGTCGAACTATCTTCATGGCGCCGACCCGGCGCGCTGGATCGTAGGAGCGGCGCAATTCCGCCAGCTGCGCTACGACGAGCTCTATCCCGGCATCGACCTCGTCTACTACAGCCGCGAAGGCGAGCTCGAGTTCGACCTTGTGGTGCGGCCCGGCGCCGATCCGAAAACGATCAGGCTGCAGGTCGCAGGCACCGAGGATCCCGTCATCGACGCCGAAGGCCAGCTCCTGCTCGACGGCAAGGACGGCGTGCTGCGCATGAAGCGCCCGGTGCTGCACCAGAACATCGACGGCCAGCGGATCACGATGAACGGCAACTGGCGGCTCGACGACCATGCCGCGCTGAGCTTCGACGTGCCGGCGTACGACCCGCGCTATCCGCTCGTCATCGATCCGGTCATCAAGCTGCAGTACTCGAGCTACCTCACCGGCTTTCACGACGAGCAGGTGGGCGCCATGACGCTCGATGCGCAAGGCAACGCCTACGTCGTCGGCCAGACCAACTCCGAGGACTTCGTGGTCTCGGGCAACGCGCTGCAGTCGCGCAAGTCGACCGTCGGCCTGCAATACAACGTCGTCGTCACCAAGTTCGACCCGACGGGCCAGCTCGTCTATTCGACCTATCTCGGCGGCACCGGCAGCGACACCGCTGCCGGCATCGCCGTCGATTCGGCCGGGCGCGCCTACGTCACCGGCAGCACCACGTCGCGCGACTTTCCGGTCACGGCCGGCGCGCACCAGGCGACGATCAAGGGATCGCCGAGCGCGTTCCTGGCCGTGCTCTCGCCTGACGGCTCGAGCCTGTCTCACGCCACCTACTACGGTGCGAGCAGCAGCACGCAAGGCCTGGCCGTGCGGCTCGACGCCGGCGGCTCGCCGGTGCTGTCGGGCATCGCCGGGCCGGGCCTCGCCACGACCGCCGGTGCCTACAAGACGACGCTGGCCACCGGCGAAGCCGGCTTCGTCGCGCGCTTCAGCCCGCTCGACAGCGGCACGCCGCAGCTGCTCGCGGCGAGCTACTACGGCGTCGACGATCCGCAGCCGAACAACACCTTCCAGGGCGTCCACGTCCTGGCGATGGCGCTCGATGCCACCGGCGCGCCCTGGCTCACAGGTCAGGCGTTCACGACGAACCTGCCGGTGACGACCGGCGCAGTGCAGGCCGCGCCGACCGCGATGTCGGGCTCGTGCGCGCCGGGTCCGGCCGCCCTGAACAGCTTCGCGTTCGTGGCCGCCTTGAGCGCCGATCTGCGCTCCCTGGTCTACGCCTCCTATCTCAGCGGCGCGACGGTCCCGGCCGGTGGTGCCGCCTGCTCGGAATTCGGCCGTGCCATCGCGCTCGATCCCGCCGGCAACGTCTACGTTGCCGGAGCCACCGGCTCGGCCGGGTTTCCAACCACCACAGGCTCGATCCAGCCTGTCTTTCCTTCAGCTGGCGGCCTCGCCAGCTACACCGGCTTCATGACCCGGCTCGCGGCCGGCACCCGCGCGGTCTCGTGGAGCACCTATCTCGGCGGCAACGGCGGCAACACCTTCCCCGGCGCGCTCGTCTTCAACGCTGCAGCGAACGCGGTCTGGACGACCTCGGTCACCGGCGGCGGCGCCAACTATCCGATCACTGCAGACGCCGTGCAGAGCACGCACGGCGGCGGCGGCGCCGACGCCGGCATCGTCGAGGTCGACGCGAGCAGCGGCGCGCTCAGGTATTCGACCTATCTCGGCGGCAGCTCGGCCGATGTCGGCCTGGCGATCGCCGTCGACGCGGCGGGCAACGCGTTCATCGCCGGCAACACCTACTCGCCGGACTTTCCGCTCACCGCCAATGCCTACGAGCGCGAGTACAGGCCCGACTTCTACGGCGGCGCCGACTGGTTCCTGAGCATCGTCGGCCCGGGGTCGCTCGGCACCTTGTCCGCCACGCTCGTCGGCAACACCGGCGATGCGACGATCCGCGTGCCGGGCACCGGCATCCAGACGGGCGCCGTCGCAACCCTCGTCAGCGGTGCGAGCTCGACGCCGGCCGGCAACACGGCCGTGCTCGCATCCGATGGCGCCGCGGCCGTGTTCACGTTTGCACTGGCCGGCGCCGCGCCGGGTGTCTACGACCTGGTCATCACCAATCCCGATGGCAGCGTGCTGCGCAAGTCCGCCGCGCTGACGGTCGAAGCAGGCCGCGAAGCTCAACTCGAGCTCGGCGTGGTGGGCCGGTCGACGGTTCGCGTCGGCACGCCTTCCGCGCTCGACATCAGCGTTCGCAACACCGGCGACACCGACGCCTATTTCGCGGTCGTGCGCGTCGCGATCCCGGTGACGATGGGCGCGCAGTTCAATTTCGCTGCCTTGCCGCCGGCCTTTCCCGGCGACACCACCGACTATCGCAACATCACCGGCACGTACACGCAGGACGGCATCGGCTACACGCTGATGGTCTTCCCGCATGTGCCCGTCGGCGTCACCGCGACGCAGTCGATCGACGTCACCGCGATGGTGGAGGGCGCGGTCGGCGTCGAGCTCGTGCTGCTGCCGTCCTATCTCTCTTCGGCCGCCGACCTGCGCGCGCTCGTGGCGGAGGTCGCGCCGGCCGCCCGGGCCGGTGTGCTGCGCCTGCAGCCGCTGATCTCGCGCACCGATGCCATCAAGTGCGCCAGCGACGTGATCATCCTGGTCTGCGGCGCGGTGGGAGCCGGCGCCGGCCTGGGCGGCGGTGCCGTCGTGGGCGCCACCGTGGGCGTCCTGGCCAGCTCGGTGGTGGTTGGCGGCTTCGTTGCCGCCTCGGATTTCATCGATGGCAACCAGGGCCACTCGCTCCAGTCGGTGGCCGTCGACGGCGCCCAGAACGTGGCGCAGAGCATTCTGCCGAACGCCGCCCAAAACGTGGCCAACGCCTTCAACATCGTCAACGACTGCGATCGCGACAATTCGATTCGCAATCGGATCCGCTACAACATGTTCGGCCGGTTCAGCATCGACCCGAACGACAAGACCGGGCCGATGGGCGACGGCTCCGCGTCCCACTACATCCAGTCGCCGACCAAGCTCGACTACCAGGTCTCGTTCGAGAACGTCGCCAGCGCCGGACTGCCGGCGGCCCAGGTCGTGATCAGCGATACGCTCGACCCGGCGAAGTACGACCTCTCGACGCTGAGCCTCGGCAGCGTTCAATGGGGAACGCATCGCATCGACGTGCCGCCGGGGCTGAAGACCTATGCCACGACCTATGCGGTCGACACGACGCTTTCGGTGCGCGTGCAAGGGAGCCTCGACGCTGCGTCGGGCGTGCTGAAGTGGACCTTCACCACGCTCGATCCGGCCACGCGACTGCCGCCCAGCGACCCGACGATCGGCTTCCTGCCGCCGAACGTGAACGGCACCCAGGGCCAGGGCTACGTCTACTTCTCGGTCGGACCGAAGAGCGGCTTGCCGGAAGGGACGACATGGCGAAACTTCGCGTCGGTGGTGTTCGACGCCAATGCGCCGATCGTCACGCCGACCTGGGTCAACACCCTCGACACCACCTCGCCGGTGAGCCGTGTGATCTCGGCCACGCAGCAGAGCGGCGGCAGCGCGGTCGCGGTGTCGTGGTCGGCGACCGATTCGGGTTCGGGTCCGGCGTCGTACACGGTCTACGTCTCCGACAACGGCGGACCGTATTCCGTCTGGCAGTCCGACGTGACGACGACCACGGCCACCTATGCAGGCAGCGTCGGCCACAGCTACGGCTACTACGTTGTCGCCAGGGACGGCGCGGGCAACACCGAAGCCGCCAAGTCGACGGCCGAGGCGAGCCTGACGGTCCAGGACCCGGCGTTGGCCGGCGGGGGCGGCGGAGGCTGCACCGTGGGCGGCTCCGCGGGTCGCGATGGCGGCTTGCCGCTGATGCTGTTGGCGGCGCTTGCTTTGCTCTGGCGGCGCCGGGTCACCGCGCGCTCTTCGACGCGCGCGGCGTGCACCCGGTGAGCGCTCAGGTGCGACGCGGCTTGCGCAACGCGGCGACGAGCAGTAGCCAGCGTGGGTCGCTGCGCAAGCTGGCGAAGCTCGCGTCGATCGGCAGGACGATGGCGCCGGGGTCGGCGCCGTCGACCGCGTGCTGCAGCAGTTCGAAGGCTCGATCGGTGCGGCCGCAACGGGTCGCGACGATCGCCGACACGTACGGCGAGACCGCGTTCGGCCCGTGCTCTTCCAGGAGCCGCGCCATCGTCGCGTCGGCTTCGTCGATGCGGCCGGCGTAGCCGAGCACGGCGGCCACACTGGCCACGCAGCCGGGATGGCCCGGGGCGAGCGCGCAGGTTCGCCGGTAGTGGGTGAGCGCCGTTTCCGCATCGCCGCGCACCAGCGACAGCAAGCCGGCCATGGCGATCAGCGGCATGCTGTCGGGAGCGATGTCGCGCATGCCTTCGAGCTCGGCCTCGGCGGCGTCGAGGCGGCCCTGGGCGATGCGCAGGTTGACCATGTGGATGCGCGTGTTGACGTACTGCGGATCGAGGCGGCGCGCCAGCGAAAGCTCGACGTCGGCGGCATCGAGCTCCCCGCGATTCATGAGATGGCAACCGTAGGCCGAGTGCACGAAAGCCGTCTGAGGCGCCCGCTCGACGGCGCGCCTGAAGCTGCGTCGCGCGGCTACCCAGTCGTGGACGAAGGTGTGCTCGATCGCGCCGAGCAACGCGTGCGCGATGGCGTTGCCGTCGTCGAGCCGGATCGCGCGTCGCAGGCTCTCGGCGGCGTGCTCGGCTGCGATCGGCGGCTCGAGATACCGGGCTGTCGCGAGGTTCAGCCAGGCGCGACCGGCGCCGACGAGCGCCGGCACGTGGTCGGGCGATTCGAGCAGCGCGGCCTCGAAGCGTCGCAGCGCGTCGGTGAGCGTCGCTTCCGACAGCGGCTGGCGCAGGAAGTGCTCGCCGCGCTCGACCAGGTCGCGCGCGCGGCGCGTGGCGTCGGGCGCGTATTGCGGCCGCAGGCGCTGCGCGATCACCGGAACGTAGCTGCCGATCGGTAGCTCGATGCGCAGCGTCGAGTCGCGGCCCTCGCCTTCGAAGTAGGTCGCCAGCCGCGCGCGCAAACGTCGACTCTCGACGCGGACGATGCTGTCGAGCTTGGGATCGAAGGCGCTGGCCTGACGGCCGAAGACCTCGATCGCGATGACGCTCTCCTTCAATGCCGACAGCTCGTCGCCGAGCGTGCGCTGCACGAGGTGACGCAACAGGGCGCGATGGCGCGGCGAACCGCGGAATGCGCGGCTGCTCTCGATGCCCGCCAACGCCAGCTCGACCTGGGCTGCCGGCGGCAAGGGGGAGAGGAGGTCTTCGCGTTTCATTCGGTGTCGGGAGGGCGAGCGAGCCGTTGCCACTCTACCGCGATGCCCCGCCCCGGAGCGAGGCCACGCCACTGCCGGACAATCGCGTCATGCCACTGTCCGATCGCCACCCCGGCCACTCGCCGCTCCTCGACAACCTGAATCCCGAACAGCTCGCCGCGGTCACCTTGCCGCCCGAGCCCGCCCTCATCCTCGCCGGCGCCGGCTCCGGCAAGACCCGCGTGCTGACGACGCGGATCGCCTGGCTGATCCAGACCGGCCAGCTCTCGCCGGGCGGCGTGCTCGCCGTCACCTTCACCAACAAGGCGGCCAAGGAAATGCTGACGCGGCTCGACGCGATGCTGGCGATTCCGGTTCGTGGCATGTGGGTCGGCACCTTCCACGGCCTGTGCAACCGCTTCCTGCGCGCGCACTGGAAGCTGGCCGGATTGCCGCAAGGCTTCCAGATCCTCGATTCGAGCGACCAGCTCTCGGCCGTCAAGCGGATCATGAAGGCGATGAACCTCGA
>JBDTNU010000199.1:0-6697 GCA_039933535.1 Caldimonas sp.
ACGAGTCGGTGTTCTGCATCAGCACGTCGGCGCCGCCGTTGATGAGCGACTGCGCCGCCTCGGTTTCCTTGGGCGGGTTGAACCACTCGTTGACCCAGACGACCTTGGTCTTGATCTTCGGGTTGACCGACTGCGCGCCCATCGTGAAGCTGTTGATGTTGCGCACGACCTCGGGGATCGGCACCGAGCCGACCACGCCGAGCGTATTCGTCTTGGTCATGGCGCCGGCGATGACGCCGGCCATGTACGCGCCCTCGTAGGTGCGGCTGTCGTAGACGTTCATGTTCGGCGCCGTCTTGTAGCCGGTCGCATGCTCGAACTTCACGTCCTTGAGGTCGGTCGCGACCTTGAGCATCGGCTCCATGTAGCCGAAGGTCGTGCCGAAGATCAAGGTGTTGCCCTGGCTCGCCATGTCGCGGAACACGCGCTCGGCGTCGGCCGCCTCGGGCACGCTTTCCACGAACGAGGTCTGGATCTTGTCGCCGAACTCCTTCTCGAGGGCCTTGCGTGCGTTGTCATGCGCGAAGGTCCAGCCACCGTCGCCCACCACGCCGACGTAGGCGAAGGCGATCTTCAGCGGGCCGCTCGCGGCCATCGCCGGCGCCGATGCCGCCATCGTGGTCGTGGTCGTGGTCGTCGTGCTGGCCGGCGTCGTCGTCGTCGTGGTCGTCGTCTCTTCCTTCTTGCTGCAACCCGAGATCGCGGCCAGCGCGGCGAGCGAGCCCCAGCCGACGAGGTGGACGAAAGATCGCTTCGAGAGTCGTGTCATGGTGGCTCCAGTGAGAAAGAAGGTCGACGAGCGAGACGATCGCGCGCTGGCGAAGCGGCGATTATCTATCCGGGGAAAAACGGCTTGCCGATCGAGGCCGGCATGTTCACGCGGATGAACGAGGCATTCCGCGAGATGAGGACCAGGACCAGGATGGTCGCCAGGTACGGCAGCATGGTGAGGAACTGGGTCGAGATCTGCACGCCCTCGCCTTGCAACTGGAACTGCAGCATGGTCACGCCGCCGAACAGGTAGGCGCCGAGCAGCACGCGTGCCGGGCGCCATGTGGCGAAGGTGGTCAGGGCCAGCGCGATCCAGCCCTTGCCGGCGATCATGCCTTCGACCCACAGGTGCGTGTAGACGACCGAGATGTAGGCGCCGGCGACGCCGCAGAGCGCGCCGCCGAAGATCACCGCGAGCAGCCGGATGCGCCGCACCGGATAGCCGAGCGCGTGCGCCGACTCGGGCGACTCGCCGACCGCGCGCAGCACCAGCCCCGCGCGCGAGCGATAGAGGAACCAGGCGATGGCGATCGTCAAGGCGATCGCGATGTAGACCATCGGATGCTGGCGAAAGAACGCCGGGCCGACGAAAGGCAGGTCGGCGAGGCCGGGGATCTCGAAGTTGGCGCGCTCGCCGAGCTTTTCCTGCGTGTAGCGGATGCCGGCAAAGGCAGAAAAGCCGGTGCCGAACAGGCTGAGCGCGAGCCCCGTCGCGTACTGGTTGGTGTTGAGCCAGATGACGAGCACGCCGAAGGCCGCGGCGAGGATCGCGCCGGCGATCGCGCCGGCGCCGAAGGCCAGCCACTCGTTGCCGGTGTGCACGGCGACGGCAAAGCCGGCGACGGCGGCGACCAGCATCATTCCCTCGGCGCCGAGGTTGACGATGCCGGCGCGCTCGTTGATGAGCAACCCCAACGCGGCGAACGCGAGCACCGTGCCCGAGTTGAGCGTGGCGGCGATGAGGAGGGCGACCTGATCCATCACGTTCCTTCCCGGGCCGGGAGAGTGGTCGAAGCGACCACCGGATTGAGCGGCGCATCGTCGAGCGGCGCCGTCGCGGCCGGCGCCGTGGGCGCGCCGCTTCGCGCCGACTTCCAACGGATTCGATAGGCGATCAGCGTGTCGCACGCAAGCAGCGTGAAGAGAAGCAGGCCCTGGAACACGCCGGTCAACGACTTCGGCAGGCCGAGGCGCGACTGCGCGAGCTCGCCGCCGATGTAGAACATGCTCATCAGGATCGCCGAGAAGACGATGCCGACCGGATGCAGCCGGCCGACGAAGGCGACGATGATCGCCGCGAAGCCGTAGCCCGCCGGCACGTGGGGCGTGAGCTGACCGAGCGGCCCCGCGACCTCGAGCCCGCCGGCCAATCCGGCCATGCCGCCCGAGATCAGCAGCGCCGTCCACAGGGCGCTGCGCGATGAAAACCCGGCATAGCGAGCCGCCGCTGGCGCGAGCCCGCCGACCTGCAGCTGGAAGCCTGCATAGGTGCGAAAGAGCAGCACCCAGAACGCGGCGACGGCGACCAGCGCGATGATCGAGCCGACGTTGACGCGGGAGCCGTCGAAGAGGCGCGGCACCTGCGTCGACTTGAGGAAGGTGATCGTCTGCGGAAAGTTGTAGCCGGCCGGGTCCTTCCACGGTCCGTAGACGAAGTAGTTGAGCAGCTGCACCGCGACATAGACGAGCATCAGGCTGACCAGGATCTCGTTGGCGTTGAAGCGGTCGCGCAGGAACGCCACGATCGCCGCCCAGAACATGCCGCCGAGCACGCCTGCAACCAACACCGGCACGAAGAACCAGGCGCCGGTGGTCTTCGTCGCCATCATTGCGACGCCGCTGGCGGCAATCGCGCCGACGATGAACTGGCCCTCGGCGCCGATGTTCCAGACGTTGGAGCGAAAGCAGACCGCCAGTCCGAGCGCGATGAGCAGGAGCGGCGTCGCCTTCATGGCCAGCTCGGTGAGCGCGTAGACGCTCTTCACCGGCTCGACGAAGAAGACGGCCAGGCCGCGCAGCGGGTCCTTGCCGAGCAGCACGAAGAGGAAGGCGCCGATGACGACCGTGATCGCCAGGGCGATCAGCGGCGAGGCGATCGACATCGCCCGCGACGGTTCCGGTCTCGCCTCAAGTCGCAGCATGCGCACCCTTCCACAAGCCGCTCATCCACTCGCCGATCATCAGGGTCGACGCGTCGGAAGTCTTCACGCTCGGCGAGACGCGCCCCTGGGAGATGACGATGAGCCGGTCGCAGATCTCGAACAGCTCGTCGAGCTCTTCGCTGACGACGAGCACGGCGCAGCCGTTGTCGCGCAGCGCCAGCAATTCGCCGCGTATCTGCGCCGCCGCGCCGACGTCGACGCCCCAGGTCGGCTGCGAGACGATCAGCAGCTTGGGGTCGGCGTCGATCTCGCGACCGACGATGAACTTCTGCAGGTTGCCGCCCGAGAGGCTCTTCGCCGCCGAGCCCGGTCCGCCGGCCTTGACGTAGAAGCGGCGGATCAGTGCCTCGGCGAGCGAGGCGACGTCGCCGACGCGGATCCAGCCCGCCGCGCCGACCGCTCGGGTGCGCGTGAGCAGCGTGTTCTGCGCCAGCGAGAGCGTCGGCACGGCGCCGCGGCCGAGCCGCTCTTCGGGCACGAAGTGCAGGCCCTGGCGGCGACGGCGGCTCGGCCGCTCGCGTGCGATGTCGCGGTCGAACAGCCGGATCGTTCCCTTCGGCGCGCGCACGTCCTCGCCCGAGAGCGCGCGCATCAACTCCTGCTGGCCGTTGCCCGACACGCCGGCGATGCCGAGCACCTCGCCGCCGCGCACCTCGAACGAGACGGCGTCGAGCGTCGTGCCGAACGGGTCTTCCTTGGCCAGCGACAAGTCGCGTACCTCGAGCACGACAGCGCCAGCGCGCGCCTCGCGATGCTGGAGCTGCGGCGGTTCGGCGCCGATCATCAGCCGCGACAGGCTCGCGTTCGTTTCCCTGGTCGGGTCGACCTCGCCGGTGACCTTGCCGGCGCGCATCACCGTGCAGTTGTGGCAGAGCGCGCGGATCTCGTCGAGCTTGTGCGAGATGTAGAGGATCGAGCAACCCTCCTCGGCAAGCTTGCGCAGCGTGACGAACAAGGTCTGCACCGCCTGCGGCGTGAGCACCGAGGTCGGCTCGTCGAGGATCAGCAGCTTGGGCGCGGTCATCAGCGCGCGCACGATCTCGACGCGCTGCTTCTCGCCGACCGACAGCGTGTGCACCGGCCGCACCGGTTCGACGTCGAGGCCGTACTCGCGAGCGACCTTCCTGATCCGTGCCGTCACCTCGGCGAGCGAGATCGACTTGTCGAGCCCCAGCCAGACGTTTTCCGCCGCG
Organism: Caldimonas sp.; assembly: GCA_039933535.1. Classification (GTDB taxonomy): domain Bacteria; phylum Pseudomonadota; class Gammaproteobacteria; order Burkholderiales; family Burkholderiaceae_C; genus Schlegelella_A. The sequence continues at coordinate 4,127 of JBDTNU010000199.1, forward strand.
GTCAGCGTGTCGAACAGGCTGAAGTGCTGGTAGACCATGCTGATGCCGAGCGCGCGCGCCTCGGCCGGCGACGCGACCTCGACGCGGTCGCCGTTCCAGCGCACTTCGCCGGCATCGGGGCGCGTGGCGCCGTAGATGATCTTCATCAGCGTCGACTTGCCGGCGCCGTTCTCGCCCAGCACCGCGTGGATCTGCCCCGGCGCGACGCGCAGCGAGACACGGTCGTTGGCCTTCACGGCCGGATACGACTTGCTGATGTCGACGAGCTCGAGACGAAGCATCGAAGGGTCGGGGAGGAAGTCAGGCGCCGTCGCGATCGTAGTGCGGACTGCCGGCGACGAACACCTGGGCGAGGTTGCGCTCGTCGGCCAGCGTCATCCAGGCGAAGACGCGCTCATGCAAGGTGCGGGCCACGGCGGCGCGGCGGGTGGCGACCGCGCCGACGGCGGCGTCCCACACGCAGATGTCGGCGGCGGCCCCGACGTCGAGCGAGCCGATCTCGCGTTCGAGGCCGAGCGCCCGCGCCGCGCCGCGCGTCGCCGCATGCAACGCCTGCCACGCCGTCAGCCGCTCGCCAGCGAGCGCCTGGATCTTGTAGGCGTCGGCCATGTTGCGCAGCATCGACAGGCTCGTGCCGCCGCCGACGTCGCTCGCCAGGCTGACATGGACGCCCGCGGCCTCGGCGGCGCGCCAGCCGAACAGGCCGCTGCCGAGGAACAGGTTCGACGACGGCGAGTGCGCGATCTGCGCACCCGCGGCGGCAAGCGCGGCACGGTCGGCGTCGTCGAGCCAGATGCCGTGCGCGAATACGCTTTTCGCATTGAGCAGGCCGGCCTGCGCGTAGACGTCGAGATAGCTGCGCGCCTCGGGAAAGAGCTCCTTGACCCAGCGCACTTCGGCCCGGTTCTCGGCCACGTGCGTCTGCATGTAGAGGCTGGGATCGGCAGCGCACAGATGCCCGGCCAGCATGAGCTGGCCGGGCGAGCTGGTTGCGGCGAAACGCACCGTCACCGCGTAGGCGAGCCGCGCGCGGCCGTGCCATCGGGCGATCAGCTCTTCCATCTCGCGGCCGCCGCTGACGACGTCGTCGCGCAGGTTGTCGGGCGCGTTGCGATCCATCAGCACCTTGCCGGCGATGACGCGCATGCCGCGTGCCTCGGCGGCAGCGAACAGCGCATCGACCGACGCCTTGTGCACGGTCGGAAAGACCACCGCCGAGGTCGTGCCGTGGGCGAGCAGCGCATCGAGGAACAAGGCCGCCGTCGCTTCGGTGTGCGCGGCATCGGCGTGCCGTGCTTCGGCAGGGAAGGTGTGCGTGGTCAGCCAGTCGAGCAGCTCGGTGCCGTAGCTCGCGATCACGTCGATCTGCGGGCTGTGCACGTGCGTGTCGATGAAGCCGGGCAGGATCAGCCGACCTGCGTGGTCGTGCCGTTGCCAGTCCTCGCCCGGCGCTTCAGCCGCCACGCCGGCGACGCGGCCCGACTCGATCATCAACCAGTGGTCGGGTCGGTAGCGCACCGCCGCGGACTCGGTTTCGCCCCAGGCCGGCGCGGCGCTGAAATCGAGCAGGTCGCCGCGGACGGCGATGCGGGTGACGCCAGCGCTCATGCGGCGCGTCTCAACATGCCATGCCCGGCCAGGCCGCGTGCCACCTCGCGCACCTGCTCGCGCAGCCACTTGGCCGGCGCCGAGGCGTGGGTCACGTCGTGCCAGAGCTGGTAGTAGTTGAGGGGAGGAAAGGGGATCGGGCAGCGCAGGATCTTGACCGGCAGCGCGTCGACATAGCGCGAGCAGAACAGCCGCCCGGTGGTCAGCACCAGCCTGCTTTGCGCGACCATGGTCGGGATCAGCCCGAAGTGCGCGCTCTTGACGACGACGACGCGGGCCAGGCCGAGCGACGCCAGGTGGTCGTCGACCACGCCCGGCGAATTGGCATGAAACGGCATCGGCGCGACGTGCTCGGCGGCCAGGTAGCGCTCGGCCGACCAGCGGCCGCGGCCGGCGGGATAGGCATCGCCGACCAGGCAGACGATCTCGTCGCTGATGAGCCGGCCGAGGTGCAGCTCGCCCGGGGGTCGCAGCCAGTTGCCGACGACCAGGTCGACCTCGCCGGCGGCCAGGCGCTTGGGATAGTCGTATTCGCCGGTCAGCGGCAACAGCTCGAGCCGTACCTGAGGCGCCAGCCGCTTCACGTGGGCCACCAGCTCGGGCAGGAACAGCGGGTCGAGGTAGTCGCTGGCGGCGATGCGAAAGGTCGCCTCGGTGGCCGCCGCCTCGAAGCTGCGCTGGCGGGCATGCGCGCCGAACAGGCGATCGGCCTCGCGCAGCAGGGCGGTCGCCGGGCCCAGCAATTGCATCGCCGTCTCGGTCGGCGTCATGGCGTTGCCGGCCCGAACGAGGAGCGCGTCGCCGGTCAGGACGCGGAGCCGCCGCAACTGGGCGCTCACCGCGGGCTGGGAGCTGCCGAGTCGCATGGCGGCCCGCGAGACGCTTCGTTCGCTGATCAAGGTCTGCAACACCCGGATGAGATGAAGCTCGATCTTCCCGAATGCAGCGTCCGGCGTCATACTG
>JBDTNU010000200.1:0-6650 GCA_039933535.1 Caldimonas sp.
TGCGCGGCCAGAACAACGTGCAGGGCGCCTGCGACATGGGCTCGTTCCCGCACGAGCTGCCCGGCTATCGGCACATTTCGGATTCGACCGTGCGTGCCTCGTTCGAGGCGGCCTGGAACGTCGAGCTTTCGGCCGAGCCGGGCTTGCGCATTCCGAACATGTTCGAGGCCGCGCTCGAAGGCAGCTTCATGGGCCTGTACTGCGAGGGCGAGGACATCGTCCAGAGCGATCCGAACACGCAGCACGTTTCGTCGGCGCTCGAGGCAATGGAATGCATCGTCGTGCAGGACATCTTCCTCAACGAGACCGCCAAGTACGCGCACGTGTTCCTGCCCGGCTCGTCGTTCCTCGAGAAGGACGGCACCTTCACCAATGCCGAGCGGCGCATCTCGCGCGTCAAGAAAGTGATGCCGCCTCTCGCGGGTGTGGCCGACTGGGAGGCGACGCAGATGCTTTCCAACGCGCTCGGTTACCCGATGAGCTATGGCCATCCGCGCGAGATCATGGCCGAGATCGCGGCGCTGACCCCGACCTTCGCCGGCGTGAGCTACGAGAAGATCGACCGGCTCGGCAGCGTGCAATGGCCTTGCAACGACGCGACGGAAGAGGCCGGAACCTCGGTCATGCACGTCGGTGCCTTCGTGCGTGGCAAGGGCCGCTTTCTGATCACGCAGTACGTGCCGAGCGAAGAGAAGGTGACGCGCAAGTTTCCCTTGCTGCTCACCACCGGCCGCGTGCTCACGCAATACAACGTCGGCGCGCAGACGCGCCGCACCGAGAACAACCAGTGGCACGACGAAGACCGGCTCGAGCTGCATCCGTACGACGCCGACGAACGCGGCGTGAGGAACGGTGACTGGGTCGGCATCGAAAGCCGCGCCGGACAGACGGTGCTGCGCGCCCTCGTCACCGAGCGCATGCAGCCCGGCGTCGTCTACACGACCTTCCACTTTCCTGAGTCGGGCGCCAACGTGATCACGACCGACAGCTCGGACTGGGCGACCAACTGCCCCGAATACAAGGTGACTGCGGTGCAGGTTTCCAAGGTGAGCCAGGCCGCCTCGTCGCTGTGGCAGAAGGAATACGGGCGCTTCAACAAGACGCAGCTCGAGCTGCTGGCGGCGAGGCAGCCGGTCGCCGCGCCGGAGTGACGACAATCGACGGATGAAGGCGACCGCCGTCGATCAGCCCGTAGCGCCTGTCGCGTCGCGCGTGCCCGCGGTGGTGCTGCGCGACGGCGTGGCCAGCGCGGGCGAGGAGTGCGTCGCCGAGGAGGTCGCCGTCGCGCTGGAGGTGAATGGCATCTCGCACGCGGTCATGCTCGCGACGCCGGCCGACCTCGACGATTTCGCGCTCGGCTTCCTGCTCAGCGAAGGCCTGATCGATTCGCGCAGCGACCTGCTCGATGTCGAGTCCGAGCCGGTCGGCCGCGACATCGCGTTGCAGATCACCGTCACGCAGCGCTGCCTGCATCGCTTCAAGGATCGGCGTCGCGCCATGGCCGGAAGAACCGGCTGCGGCCTCTGCGGCACCGAGTCGCTGGCCGAAGCAGTGCGACCGGTGCGCGGCGCTGTCGCCCGCACGGTTGTCGATGCCAGCGCCATCGCGCGCGGCATGGCAGCAATCGCAGCTTCGCAGACCCTGCAACGCGCCACCGGTGCGACCCATGCCGCGGCCTGGATCGCGCTCGACGGCACATTGCGCACGCTGCGCGAAGACGTGGGCCGTCACAACGCGCTCGACAAGCTGATCGGCGCCATGGCGCGGGCCGGCACGGAGCCGGCCGACGGTTTCATCGCCGTCACCAGCCGGGCCAGCTACGAGATGGTGCACAAGACCGCGAGCGCCGGCGTCGGCCTGCTCGCGGCGATCTCGGCACCGACCGGCCTGGCAGTCCGGATGGCCGATGAAGCCGGTCTCACCCTGGTCGGCTTTGCACGTGGCAGCCAGGCCACGCTCTACGCGCACGCCGACCGTGTTCGTATCGATCACTAGCGGAACGCGCATGGATTCCGACAAGCTCGTGCACATGGCCAACCGCATCGGCGAGTTCTTCGTCGCCGGGCCCGATCGCGCCGAGGCGATCGAGGGCGTGGCGACGCACATCGCGCGCTACTGGGAGCCGCGGATGAGGCGACAGATCCTCGCCCTGCTCGGCACGCCGGCGGCCGAGAGCATGAGTCCGCTCGTGGCGGAGGCCTTGACCCTGAACCGCCAGCGACTGGCGCCCGCGGCTTAGGCCACCGTCGCGGCCGAACCGCCCGCCTGCAGCTGTTGCAGCTCCGCGGCGGTATTGGCGTTCGCGAACGCGCCGGCGTCGTCGAAGCTCACGAGCCGCGTCCGGTGCAGGGCGGCCCAGCGCTCCGCCTTGCGCTGGCCGTCTTGCAGGTAGGAGGCCAGGCTTGCCTTGACCGAGCTGCGCAGCAGGCAGAAGACCGGCTGGGCCTTCAATCGATCGCCGGCGTCGAGCGTCGCGGCCATGGCGATCTCGAGCGTCGCGTCGGCCTCGAAGGCGGCGGCCAGGCGCGGCACCAGGTCGTCGGGAAAAAGCGGCGAGTCGCACGGTACGGTCGCGAGCCAGGGTGTTTCGCAGCGCTCGAGCCCGGCCAGAAAGCCGGCAAGCGGCCCGGGATAGTCCACCAGCAAGTCCGGCCAGACCGGCGCGCCCATGGCCTCGTAGACATCGATGTGCCGATTGGCGTTGATCGCGGCCCGGCCCACCTGCGGCGTGAGCCTGCGCAACGCGTGCCGGGCGAGCGGCGTGCCCCGATAGTCCTGCAATCCCTTGTCGAGGCCACCCATGCGGCTTCCGCGACCGCCGGCCAGCACGAGCCCGGTGATCTGGCTCCGGTCGATCACCTTGGGGCCCGAGCGGGCCTCAGGCGATCCGGGCGATGTCGCGCAGGTGCGTGGGGCCGGCGCGGCGCTCGATCTCGGCGAGCAGCGGCTTGTTCCAGCCCATCATGAACATCAGCTCGGCAGTGACGAACATCGGCGCGACGACCAGGCCGATCATGTCGTCGACGAACGCCGGCTTTCTGCCTTCGTACCAATGGCCGATGAACTGGATCAGCCAGCCGATCAGGAAGAATCCGCCGCCCCAGACCAGCCAGGCCTGGACGCTGCCGCCCGAGACCTGCTCGCCGAGCTTGAGCAGCACCGCGACGGCGATGCTGGTGCTGATGCCGAGCACGACGTCGCCTCGCGTCAGGTACCACAGCGCGGCCAGTGCGAAGGCGAGCCAGGCCGGCGTCAGCGACAGGCCGAGGACCGGCAGCACCGGACGCGCCAGGATCACCAGGACGCCGAAGACGATCATCGGCACGCCGACGAAGTGACTGACGATGTTGCGCCGGTCTCGGTGGTACTCCGCGTACTGGGCGAGGAGCTCGGTGGCGTTGCGCATGCGTGGGCCTTGAAGCGGCAGTGACCCATATTAGGCCAACTCGCAAAGGTCGTGGGCGGTCGTTCAGCGCCGCCGTGAGCGACCACACGACCGGAGCGGCTGCATGGGGCCCGGCGCTGCCGAACTCCCGACGACCACTTGGGGCGTTCGCCGACAGGGGCCGGGTTCGGCCCGGGACTACCATCGCCGAGGTTTCATGCCGGGGAGAGTGCGATGCGGATGGACGGCCAGGACGAAAGCAGCAACGTCGAAGACGTCCGCGGCATGAGTGGCGGCGGAGGGGGTGGCGGGTTCGGCGGGCGCAGCATCGGCCTGGGCAGCGTCGCCGTCGCGCTGGTCGCGGGCTGGATCTTCGGCATCAACCCGCTGACGATCCTCGGCGCGATGAGCGGCAGCGGCGGCAGCGGCGGACAGGTCGTGCAGCAGCAGGGCCCGGCGCCGGCGCCGCCCAAGGACGACGCCGGAGCGCGCTTCGTCTCGCAGGTGCTGCGCAGCACAGAGGTGGTCTGGACCGATGTGTTTCGCGAGTCAGGCAAGACCTATCAGCCCCCCAAGCTCGTGCTGTTCAACGGCCAGTGGCCAACCGCCTGCGGGCAGGGCGAAGCGGCCATGGGGCCGTTCTATTGCCCGAACGACCAGAAGGTCTACATCGACCTCAGCTTCTACGACATCCTGGCGCGCAAGCTCGGCGCGCCGGGCCAGTTCGCGCAGGCCTACGTGGTGGCCCACGAGGTCGGCCACCACGTGCAGAACCAGCTCGGCATCATGCAGAAGGTGGACGCGATGCGTGGCAGGGGTGGTGAAGCGCAGGCCAACGCCCTGAGCGTGCGCGTCGAGTTGCAGGCAGATTGCTTTGCCGGCATCTGGGCCAAGCGCTCGCAGCAGGAGAACGGCTGGCGACTCGATCCCGGCGACATCGAGACCGCGCTCAACGCCGCGGCGCAGATCGGCGACGACACCTTGCAGCGCAAATCGCGCGGCACCGTCGTTCCGGAGTCGTTCACGCACGGCACCAGCGCGCAACGCGTCAGCTGGTTCAAGCGCGGCGTCGAGAGCGGCAGCGTCGACCGCTGCAACACCTTCGAGGGTCGCGATCTCTGAGGCTGCCCGAGCCCGCGAACTGTGTCACGGGCACCGGTTCAAGCCGGTGTGAGCGTGCGCCGATACTGGTCATGACATGGCGCCGATGAACACGGTGGATCCCAGGTCGGGCGCGTCGCCCGCGCCGCCGCATGAGGCCGAAAAGGCCTCGAGCGACGCCTTGCTGGCGCGCCGACGCGAGCGCCTCCGGATGCTGCCGATCGTGGCGACGAGCTATGGCGTCGACACCTTGATGCTGTGTGCGTTCTATGCCACCGGATCGATTCCCTGGCAGTTGCCGCCAACCTACCTCGTGACCGGCCTGCTGCTGTGCGGCGCCTTCCATCTCGTGCTTGGCAGCGACCTGCCCGAACGCTTGCGAGACCACCATCTGGTGATCCCGCAGATGGTTGCCAACAGCGCGCTGCAGATGGCCTTCCTGCTCTGGGCACCGCAGGTCGGCGCGCCGCTGATGATGCTGTGCTTCGTCATCTTCGCGTTCGGCGCGCTGCGCATGAAGTTTCGCAGCGTCGTCTTCGGCGCGACCGCGCTCGCGCTGGCGATGGGCCTGGTGATCGCCTTTCTGGTCGATGGCGTCGGCCTGCCGTTCGCGACGCCGGCGCAACGCGCGATCAGCGGACTCTGGTTCGCGCTCGTCCTTTCGCGCCTTGCCTTTCTCGGCCAGCACGGCGCGCATCTGCGCGCTCAGCTCAACGAGCAACGCGCCAAGCTCGCTGTTGCCCTGGCCGAGGTCGAGCGCCTGGCCGGACGCGACGACCTCACCGGCGCGATGAGCCGGCGCGCGATCATGTCGCTGCTCGGCGAGGAGCGCGAGCGAATGCGCCGCACCGGTGCGCCGTTCGCGGTGGCTCTCTTCGACGTCGATTTCTTCAAGCTCGTCAACGACGAGCACGGCCACCTCGTCGGCGACGAAGTGCTGCGGCGCTTCTGCGGCGTCGCCGCGGAAGCGATCCGGGCGACCGACCGCATGGGCCGGATCGGCGGCGAGGAGTTTCTCGTCCTCATGCCGGCGACCGACCAGCCCGAGGCCGCGCTTGCCGCAGCGGAGCGGGTCCGCGAAGCAGTGGCACGTGTCGACTGGGCCAGCGTCGACACCGGCCTCGACGTGACCGTCTCTGCCGGCGTCGGCATCGCCCGGGCCGACGACACGCTCGAGACCTTGCTCGGCCGCACCGACGCGGCGCTCTACGCGGCCAAGCACGACGGTCGCAACCGCGTCCGGTCCGCCTAGCAGTTCACGGTCGGCGCAAGGCGCGGATCCAGTCGCAACGCAGCACGCCGCGCGAGTGCAGTGCGCGACGCAAGGCGACATAGGCACTGGGCAGAAAGAGCAGGGCGCCGCAAAGCACGAGCGCCCAGCCGGCATGGATCAGGAAGGCCGCTGGCGCACCGACCCATCCGGCCAGCCACAGGGTCAGGACCATGTCCCATGCGTGCTTTTCGAACGGCTGCTCGCGAAGGTGCCCCAGGTGCCACTGCCTCAGCTCGCTGAATTGATCGAGGTTCATGGCGTGCAACGCCCTCCTTGACCTGTCAATACGTCCCGGGCAGAAGGATCCGGTCATCGACATGGTGGATGTCGGTGTGGCCACAGAACGCCATCGTCAGCGCCGTCTCGTTGGCGATGACCTCCAGCGCTCGCGTCACCCCGGCCTGGCCCATCGCACCCAGGCCGTAGACGAAGGCGCGGCCGATCAGCGTGCCGCGCGCACCGAGCGCCCACGCCTTGAGCAGGTCTTGCCCGGAGCGGATGCCGCCATCCATCCAGACCTCGATCTTCGAGCCGACCGCCTGCGCGATCGCGGGCAGTGCCGAGATCGAAGAGGGTGCGCCGTCGAGCTGGCGGCCGCCGTGGTTGGAGACGATGATCGCGTCGGCGCCGCTGTCGACCGCGAGCTGCGCATCTTCGGCGTCGAGGATGCCCTTGAGCACGAGCTTGCCGCCCCAGCGCTTCTTGATCCATTCGATGTCGGACCAGGTCAGCCTCGGGTCGAACTGCTGTGCCGTCCAGGCGCCGAGCGAGGCCATGTTCTCGACGCCCTTGACGTGGCCCACGATGTTGCCGAACGTGCGCCGCCTGGTGGCGAACATCGCCAGCCCCCAGCTCGGCTTGGTCATCAGGTTGATGATGTTGGCGAGGGTC
>JBDTNU010000201.1:0-6636 GCA_039933535.1 Caldimonas sp.
GTGCCCACGCTCGTCATGCTGCTGATGCGCGGCTCGCACGGCGAGGGCGCGGCCGGAGCGACGGGCAAGCCGAACCTGATGCGCCGCACCTATCTCGCCTTCGACCGCCAGTTCGAGCGCGTGCGCGCCGCCTACACCGCGCTGCTCGCTGCCTTGCTCGAAAGGCGCGCCGTCTTCGGCGGCGTCTTCCTCGCCTTCTGCGTGCTCTCCTGCGGCCTCTATCCGTTTCTCGGCCGCGACTTCTTCCCGACCGTCGACGCCGGTCAGATCCGGCTTCACATGCGCGCCGCGACCGGCACGCGCATCGAGGAGACGGCGCGCCTCGCCGACGATGTCGAAGACGTGATCCGCGAGTTCGTTCCCAAGGACCAGCTCGAGACCGTGCTCGACAACCTCGGCGTGCCGAACAGCGGCATCAACCTCTCGTACAGCAACGCCGGCACGATCGGCACGCTCGACGGCGAGATCCAGCTCTCGCTGAAGGAAGGGCACCGGCCGACCGCCGAGTTCGTGGACACGCTGCGCCGCGAATTGCCGAAGCGCTTCCCCGGCATCGAGTTCTTCTTCCAGCCGGCCGACATCGTCACGCAGATCCTCAACTTCGGCCTGCCGGCGGCGATCGACGTCCAGTTCACCGGCAGCAACATGAACGGCAACGCCGTGCTCGCCGCCGAGCTGGTGAAGAAGATGAGGCAGATCCCCGGCGCCGTCGACGTGCACGTGCATCAGCGCTTCGACGCGCCTTCGGTCAACCTGCAGATGGACCGCACGCGTCTGCAGCAGATGGGCCTTTCGGCGCAGAACGTCGGCCAGAACGTGCTGATCTCGCTCTCCGGCAGTTCGCAGACGGCACCGGCGTTCTGGCTCAACCCGGCAAACGGCGTCGTCTATTCGATCGCCGTGCAGACGCCGCAGTACCGCGTCGACTCGCTCGACTCCCTGCTCAACGTGCCCGTCGCCGGCGCTGCCGCCGCGGGCACGGGTTCCCCGCAGACGCAGCTTCTCGGCAACCTGGTCGAGGCCTCGCCGACCAGCCAGCTGGCCGTCGTGTCGCGCTACAACATCCTGCCCGCGGTCGACGTCTTCGCGAGCGTGCAGGGCACCGACCTGGCGAGCGTCGCTTCGCGCGTGCAGTCGCTCGTCGACGAGGTGCGGACCAGGTTGCCGCGCGGCAGCCAGGTCGTCGTGCGTGGCCAGGTGCAGACCATGCAGGCATCGTTCATCGGCCTCGGCGTCGGCCTGGCGATGGCGATCGTGCTCGTCTACCTGCTCGTGGTCGTCAACTTCCAGTCCTGGGTCGATGCCTTCATCATCATCGCTGCCTTGCCCGCGGCGCTGGCCGGCATCGCCTGGATGCTGTTCATCAGCGGCACCACGCTTTCGGTACCGGCACTCACCGGCGCGATCATGACCATGGGCGTCGCGACCGCGAACAGCATCCTGCTCGTCTCTTTCGCGCGTCAGCGGCGCGACGAAGGCGCCGGACCCGCCGAAGCGGCACGCGATGCGGGCGCGACCCGGATCCGGCCCGTGCTGATGACGGCGCTGGCGATGATCATCGGCATGATCCCGATGGCCGTCGGCCTCGGCGAAGGCGCGGAACAGAACGCGCCGCTCGGCCGCGCGGTGATCGGCGGCCTGATTTTTGCGACGGTATCGACGCTGCTGTTCGTGCCCGTCGTCTACGCCGGCATCCACGAGCGGCTGGAGCGGCGCCGCGCCCGCGCCGCCACGAACCGGCGCGATGGCGCTGCGCCGCAACGCCTGCAGGAGACCTGAGCCGATGAGTGAAACGAACCGACCGCCCGAAGCCACGCCGGCGCTTGCCGCCGAAGGCGCGTCGCGGCCCCGCGTCGTCCGCGGCGGCATGATCGTGGCGGCGATCGTGCTGGTGCTGCTCGCGCTGGGCGCCGGTCGCACGGTGCTGATGCGGATGGCCAACGCCAAGGTGCTGGAAGACAGCTCGGCCGAGCACGCGATCCAGTACGTGAAGACGACCCATGCGAGGACGTCGAGCAGCGGCCAGACGCTCGCCCTGCCGGGCACCTTGCAAGGCTTCCAGCAGGCGCCGATCGCGGCGCGCGCCAGCGGCTACCTGAAGCGCTGGACCAAGGACATCGGCAGCCACGTCGAAAAGGGCGAGCTGCTGGCAGAGATCGAGTCGCCCGAAATCGACCAGCAGCTCTCGCAGGCGATCGCCGCGCGCGAGCAGACGGCCGCGAGCCTGGGCCTGGCCAGGAGCACGACCGATCGCTGGGAAGCCTTGCGCAAGAAAGACGTGGTCTCGCAGCAGGAGCTCGACGAAAAGCGCAGTGGCGCGGCGCAGGCCGTCGCCAACGTCGCCGCCGCCGATGCCAACGTCCAGCGGCTGCGTCAACTCCAGGGCTTCAAGCGGGTGACCGCGCCGTTTGCCGGCGTCATCACCCGGCGCAACGTCGACAACGGCGACCTCATCGACTCGAGCGGCAAGGCGCTGTTCGTGCTGACGCAGATGGACCCGCTGCGCATCTACGTCAACGTGCCGCAGTCGTATGCCCAGCTCGTCAGGCCCGGCCAGAAGGTGGTCGTGACGCAAAGCGAATTGCGCGGCAAGACCTTCACCGGCGAGGTCGCGCGGACGGCGGGCTCGATCGATTCGGCCACGCGCACGATGCAGGTCGAGATCAACCTGGCCAATCGCGACGGCGCCTTGCTGCCAGGCGCCTATGTCCAGGTCGCCCTGCCGCTGGCGTCGAATCCGACGCTGGTGGTGCCGACCAACGTGCTGCTGTTCCGGGGTGAAGGCACCCGGGTCGCGGTCGTCGACCCGCAGGGCAAGGTGCGCCTGCGGCCGGTGACGCTCGGGCGCAATCTCGGCGAAGCGATCGAGATCGTCGACGGCATCGGCGCGCGTGACCGCCTCGTCGTCAACCCGTCGGACTCGCTCGCCGAGGGCGATGCGGTGACGATCAATGCGGCGGCCGACGACGCGGCTTCGGCGGCCTCGTCCCCGTCGCCTGTGGCGGGCCGGACCGGCACTGCGGGCAAGGCCCTGCCTTGACCATGCTCCTGCGGCGTGCCTGCCTCGCGGGCTGGCTCGGCGGCGCCGCCGTGCTGCTGGGCGGATGCGTGGCCGGGCCGAACTACGTGCGTCCGGAAGTCGCGACGCCGCCGGCCTGGAAGATCGAAGCACCCTGGCGCACCGGCACGCCCGACGACGCCGCACCCAAGGGCGCGTGGTGGCAGCGCTTCGGCGATGCGCGGCTCGACGCCCTTCAGCGCGAAGCGATCGCGCACAGCCCGACGCTCGACCTTGCCGCGGCCCGCCTCAAGCAGGCGCGGGCCGTTGTCCGGGCCAGCTCGGGCGCCCTGCTGCCGAGCGTCAACCTCGGAGCGCGTGCGGCGCGGCAGCGGATCTCGCCCAACCGACCTCTCAGCAACTACGCGACGTCGAATTTCGCGACCGTGCAGAACGACTTCGTGCCCTCGCTCTCGGTCGGCTACGAGATCGATCTGGCTGGCCGGATCCGGCGCGGCGTCGAGGGCGCACAGGCGAGTGCCGAGCAGTCGGCCGCCGACCTCGAGAACACGCGCCTGCTGCTCGGTACCGACCTGGCCACCGCCTACTTCAACCTGCGCGCCACCGACATCGAGCTCGACGTCCTGGCCCGCTCGATCGCCCTGCAGCAACGGTCGCTCGCGTTCGTCAGCACGCGCCACGATCTCGGCGTCGCCTCCGGCCTCGACGTCGCCCAGCAGCAGGCCTTGCTCGACACCACGCTGACCCAGGTCGACCTGTTGCGCCGCCAGCGCGACCAGTTCGAGCACGCGATCGCGACCTTGACCGGCACGCCGGCGCCATCGTTCGCGCTGGCGCCCGATATCGCCTGGCTCGAGCCGCCGGCGGTACCGCTCGGCGTTCCTTCCGACGTGCTGCAGCGCCGTCCCGATGTCGCCTCCGCCGAGCGGGCCATGGCGTCAGCCAATGCGCAGATCGGCGTTGCCAGCGCGGCGTTCTACCCGAGCATCACGCTCGCGCCTTCGATCGGGTTCGAGAGCCGGGCCCTGAGCACCCTGTTCGACGCGCCGAGCCTGCTCTGGTCGATCGGCGCGTCGATCACGCAGCCGCTCTTCAGCGGCGGGCGGCTCATTGCCAACGTCGACATCGCGCGCGCCAACTACGACGCGACGGTGGCCAACTACCGCCGTGTCGTGCTCGGGGCGATGCAGGAGGTCGAAGACGGCATCACCGGACTGGCTGCGCTGGAGCGGGCCGACACACAGGCGAGAACCTCGGTGGCGACGGCACGGCGCGTGCTCGACCTAGCGACGGCACGCTATGAAGGCGGCGCCACGACCTACCTCGACGTCATCACCGCGCAGCAGTCCTTGCTTGCCGCTGAAAGGCTGTCGGCCCAACTCGGCGGGCAGCGCTTGCTGACATCGGTATTTCTCATCAAGGCGCTCGGCGGCGACTGGCAGTCGCCGGCTTGAAACAGGGCGGCGCGGCCTCAGCTACCGGCTACTGCCCTGCTCGTCGCGGGGTCATTCGGACACTGCCATGGCTGCCCCTCGCCTCGAACCCCTCCAGACGCGCATCGAAATCGTGATCGCGCTTTCCCGCCTGCTCGAACGCGTCGAATCCACAGGCGTGAAGATCGGTGCTGATCAATACCAGGCGCTGGTTCGCCAGTTGAAGGGCGCTTTGTCCGCACCCTTGCCGGGCCCGGCGCTCGACGCGATCCTGAAGGCCCACCCGGGCAGCGCCGAGCTCTACGAGAACATGCACTACGACGAGTCGGGCCTGTCGCGCTCGCCGCTCGAGCGATCGGTGGCGACCGAGATGCTCGCGAGTCAGGCGATCGATCGCGCGTCGCGCGCTGGCCGCACCGGCTGAATCGGCACCGCCGCAGGCTGGAAGCTGCAGCCCTAGAACTTGGGGATCCGCAACGTCTTGCTGACCATCAAGGTGCCGGATAGCGCGAACATCAGCGCAAGCGGATGGAGCGCGCCGCCGAGGACGGTCCATTCGCCGCCATAGACGCCGGCGCCGATCCGGCCCTGCCATGCCGCGAAGGCGAGCACCGCAGTCAGCAGGACGCTCGTGGGAATGGGCGTTCCCTCGAAGTAGGCCACCTTGCCGCTGTCTTCCGAAAGGGTTTCGGCGGTGACGTTGTAGCGCGCCAGGCGCGACACGCCGCAGCAGACGAAGCAGACGAGCACGACCGCGTCCCACAGGCCCGTGAGTCCGATCGCATAGGCGAGCGCGGCGGGCGCGACGCCGAACGAGATGACGTCGGCGAGCGAATCGAGCTCGCGGCCCAGGGCCGAGCTGGTGTGGCGCCAGCGCGCGATGCGGCCGTCGAGCACGTCGAAGAACAGCGCCGCCGGTGCGAACGCCGCCGCGATCAGCAGGTCGTTCGCGTCGTGGCTCGTCAGATAGCGCATCGCCATCAGCACGCCAGCGACGCCGCAGGCTGCGTTTGCCAGCGTGAAGGCGTCGGCAAGGTGAAAGCCGCGGATCATCGAGAAGTGTCGTGGCGCGAGTCCTTTCGTCATGACCGCAGTGTCAGGCAACACCGGCGCTTCGTCTGCCAGCTATTTCCCACATGAAGGCGCGTCGTTCGCGGCTCGTCAACGGCGCCGCGGGCGGGTCTACTGGGTCGACGCGTCTATTTGCGCAAGATCAGGAGACATGATGACTACCAACCCAAGCAAGGCTGCAGCTGGCGGGGACCCCGGGCAGCGTCAGGCGCTCAACGAGTCGGAGAAGAAGGCGAGCGAAAAGCAGCCCGGGAGCTACAGGGAAGAGGCGACAGCCGAGAAGGTCGTCGAGATTCCGCCGGCCGGGCCGAACGAGAAGCCGATCCGCGGCCTCGACTCCAAGTAGCGCTTACTGCTCTTCCGACCAGGCGTAGCCGTCGCGCGCCACCAGCGCGCTCGCCGCCGCGGGCCCCCACGTGCCTGACGTGTACGGGCGCGGACCGTTGTCGTCGTTGCGCCATGACTCGAGGATCGGCTCGACCCAGGCCCATGCTTCTTCCTGCTCGTCGCTGCGCACGAACAGGTTGAGGCGCCCTGCGATCACGTCGAGCAGCAAGCGCTCGTAGGCGCCGACGCGGTTCTCGGCGAAGGCCTTGTCGAAGTCGAGGTCGAGCGAGACCGGTGCCAGTGCCTCGGACTGACCCGCGCCCTTGGCAGCGAGCAGGTGCAGTTCGAGTCCGTCTTCGGGCTGAAGGTTGATGACCAGCTTGTTGGGCGCGTTGTTGCCGCCGAAGATGTTGTGCGGCGTGGGCCGGAAATTGACGACGATCTGCGCGTCGCGCGCGGCCAGGCGCTTGCCGGTGCGCAGATAGAACGGCACGCCGGCCCAGCGCCAGTTCTGCACTTCGGTGCGCAAGGCCACGAAGGTTTCGGTGCGGTTGCCGGCCGGCACCTTGTCTTCTTCCAGGTAGCCGATCACCGACTTGCCTTCGACGTTGCCGGCGCGGTACTGGCCGCGGATCACGTCGCGGCCGACGCTTTCGACGCTGAAGGGCTTGAGCGAGCGCAGGACCTTCAGCTTCTCGTCGCGGATCGCGTCGGCGAGGTTGCGCGACGGTGGCTCCATCGCGATCATCGTCAGCAGCTGCAGCGCGTGGTTCTGCACCATGTCGC
>JBDTNU010000202.1:0-6570 GCA_039933535.1 Caldimonas sp.
CTCGGCGGCATCTCGATGAAGCGCCTGCCCGGCGCTCCCGAAGTCGCCTATCGCGGCAACACGCTGCATCTCGAAGACTTGGCGCTCGCCGGTTTGGCGCGTCGCTTCGGCACACCCCTGTACGTGTACTCGAGCGCCGCGATGGAGCGGGCGCTGTCGAGCTACGAGCGTGCGCTCGCCGGTCGCGATCACCTCGTCTGCTACGCCGTCAAGGCGAACTCGAACCTGGCCGTGCTGCAGTGGTTTGCAAGGCGCGGCTGTGGCTTCGACATCGTTTCAGGCGGCGAGCTCGAGCGCGTGCTCGCCGCGGGCGGCGATGCGGCCCGTGTCGTCTTTTCGGGCGTCGGCAAGACGCGCGCCGAGATGTCGCGGGCGCTCGACGTCGGCGTGATGTGCTTCAACGTCGAGAGCGTCGCCGAGCTCGAGCTGCTTTCCGTAGTGGCGAGTGCGAGTCGCCACGTCGCGCGCGTGAGCCTGCGCGTCAATCCCGACGTCGACGCGAAGACGCATCCCTACATTTCCACCGGCCTGCGCGGCAACAAGTTCGGGATCGCCCACACCGAGGCGCTGGAGGCGTTTCGCCGCGCCGCCCGATTGCCCGGCATCGAGGTCGTCGGCATCGATTGCCACATCGGATCGCAGATCACCGAGAGCGCGCCGTATGTCGAAGCGCTCGACCGCCTGCTCGACCTCGTCGAAGCGCTGGACGCCGAGGGCATCGCAATAGCCCACCTCGATCTCGGCGGCGGCCTGGGCATTGCCTACGACGCCGAGTCTCCGCCGGAGGCCGAGGAACTCGTGACGCGGATGCTCGATCGCATCGATGCGCGTGGCCATGGCGGGCGCAAGGTGCTGCTCGAACCTGGCCGCTCGCTGGTCGGCAACGCCGGTGTCCTGCTGACCGAGGTGCTCTATCTCAAGCCGGGCGAAGAGAAGAATTTCTGCATCGTCGACGCCGCCATGAACGATCTTGCGCGCCCTGCCATGTACGGCGCGTGGATGCGCATCGTCGAGTGCGAGCGTGAGCAGCGAGAGGCACGCGTGTTCGACGTGGTCGGTCCGATCTGCGAATCGGGTGACTGGCTCGGCCGCGAGCGCGCCCTTGCAGTCGCGCCGGGCGAGTACGTCGCCATCCTTTCGGCGGGCGCCTACGCCATGAGCATGGCAAGCAACTACAACACGCGCGGCCGCGCGGCGGAAGTGATGGTCTCGGGTGAGTACGCCTGGCTGATCCGCGATCGCGAGACGTCAGTCGACCTGATGCGCGGCGAGCATCTCCTCCCGAGCCCGGGCCGTTGAGGCAGCGCGTCGGGCGCGTGCCCGGGCGCCTAGATCCTTCCTTCTTCGACCGCGTGACACGCGATCCGTGCCCCGCCGAAGGCGAGCAGCTTCGGCCGCTCCGTCCGGCAGCGTCCGTTCGCATGCGGACAGCGCGGATGAAAGGTGCAGCCGCTCGGCGGGTCGAGCGGGTTCGGCACTTCGCCCTGCACCGGGGTTCGCGATCGCCCACTCATGTGGATGTCGGGGATCGCGTCGAGCAGCATCCGCGTGTACGGATGGCGCGGCGCGGCAAACAGCGCCGCCTTGTCGGCGATCTCGACGATGCGGCCGAGGTACATCACGCCGACCTGGTCGCTGACGTGGCGGACCACCGCAAGGTTGTGCGAGATGAAAAGATAGGTCAGGCCGTACTTGCGCTGCAGATCCTTCATGATGTTGAGCACCTGCGCCTGCACCGAGACGTCTAGGGCCGACGTCGGTTCGTCGCAGACCAGGAACTCGGGCTGCGTCGCCAGCGCGCGGGCGATCGAGATGCGCTGACGCTGGCCGCCCGAGAACTGGTGCGGATACTTCTCGGCGTCGGCCGCTGCCAGGCCCACCGACTTCAGCAGCTCGGCGACGCGATCGGCGAGCTGCCGGTCGGTATGCGCACCCGATTTGCCTTCGGCGAAGCCATGTTCTCGCAGCGGCTCGGCAACGATGTCCTGCACCTTCCAGCGCGGATTCAGGCTCGCGTACGGATCCTGGAAGATCATCTGCATGCGCCGGCGCACGGAGGTCGGCCGGCCCTTGCCGGCGGTGTCGATGCCGTCGAAGAGAACCCGGCCGCGCGTCGGCGCATAGAGGCCGACCAGCAATCGCGCGACAGTGCTCTTGCCGCATCCCGATTCGCCGACCAGGGCCAGCGTCGTACCGCGCGCGATCGTGAACGCGACATCGTCGACGGCGTGGACGAACTGGCGCGGCTTGCGTTCGACGACGCGGTTCAGCCAGGGCGCCGAGACGTCGAACGTCTTGGCAAGGCCCTCGACTTCCACCAAGGGCGTCGACGCTGCCAGGACGGCGCTCATGCCGCGGCCCGTAGCGGGGCGGCATGCAACCAGCAGGCGGCCCGGGTCGCGCCGGCCGGCAGCAACTCGGGCCGCTCGACCCGGCAGCGGTCGAAGACGCGCGGACAGCGTGGATTGAACGCGCAGCCGTCAGGGATGGCCGTCAGGCGCGGCATCGCACCGTCGATCTGCAACAGCCGTTCGCGGTCTTCATCCATCGCCGGGATGGAACCCATCAACCCGGCCGTGTAGGGATGCGCCGGCGCGTGGATGACTGCGCCGACCGGCCCGATCTCGACGACGCGGCCGGCATACATCACGGCGACGCGATCGCAGGTTTCGGCGATCACCCCCATGTCGTGGGTGACAAGCATGACCGCCGCGCCGTGCTCCTTGCAAAGGCGCTTGAGCAACGAAATGATCTGCGCCTGGATCGAGACATCGAGCGCAGTGGTCGGCTCGTCGGCGACGATCAGCTTGGGTTCGCCGGCCAGCGCCAGCGCGATGACGACTCGCTGGCGCATGCCGCCGGAGAACTGGTGCGGATACTGCTCGAGCCGTTCCTCCGCGGCCGGAATGCCGGTTTCCTGGAGCAGGCGCACCGCTCGGCGCCGCGCCTCGGCGGCCGTCACGGGCAGGTGGGTCTGGATCGTCTCCACCAGTTGCCGGCCGATCGTGTACAGCGGATCGAGCGACGTCAGCGGGTCCTGGAAGATGGCGCCGATCGAGCGACCGCGAATCTTGCGCATCTCCTCATACGGCAGGTTGTCGATGCGGCGCCCGTCGAAACGAATCTCGCCTGAGGCCACCCGCCCCGGCGGATCGAGCAGCCCGATGATGGCCGCCCCGGTGAGCGACTTGCCGGCCCCCGACTCGCCCACCACGCCGAGGATCTCGCCTGGGGCGATGTCGAACGAGATGTCGTCGAGCGCGACCAGCGTGCCGTGCCGCGTGGGGAACTCGACCCGAAGATGGCGAACGTCGAGCAGCGGGTCGGGCATGGACGCTCAGGAAGAACGATGCGCGGTACAGCCGCTTACGGGCTCCTGATAGTCGACGCGTACCGTGAAGTCGGAGGCCAGCGCATTCGACTTCACGGCGACGAGGTAGTAGCGGGTGCAGGGCGCGATCTCGAGCGGGACGGTGCGCGTTTCACCGATGCCGCCGGCGCCGCCGGGAGGCCCCTGGACCGTGACTTGGCGCAGGCCCGCGTCGACAAGGGAGTACGGCCGCTGGTAGGCGTCCTTGCCCTCGCCGCGGATGCGCGACAAGGGTCCCGCCAGCGTGTCCACGCCGTCGACGCGGACGATCGAGACCGGGTAGGTGTCGATCGGCACGCGGTAGTAGCGCGAGCCCGACAGTTGCGAATAGTGATAGTCGGTGCTCGCACAGGCGGCGAGCGTGCAGGCGGCTAGCGATGCGGCGATGCGAAGAGCTCTCGAAGAAATCAGCATGATCGACTCCTTGGGTGGACAGGAACGCGGTAAGACCGTCAGCGCAGGCGCGGGTTCAACGCGTCGCGCAGCCAGTCGCCGAACAGGTTGATGCTCAGCGCAATCAGAACAAGCATGGTGCCCGGAAAAATGACAAGCCACCAGGCCCCGCTGAACAACTGCTTGTTTCCTTCATTGATGAAGGTGCCGAGCGAGGGTGACGTCGGCGAGACGCCGACGCCCAAAAACGAGAGCGTCGCCTCGGCCAGGATGGCGGTTGCGACCTGAATCGTCGACAAGACCAGCACCGGACCCATCACGTTCGGCAGCACGTGTTTCATCATGATGCGCAGGGGCGCGACGCCGATCACGCGAGCGGCCTGGACGTATTCCTTGTGCCGCTCGACCATGGTCGAGCCGCGAACCGCCCGGGCGTACTGCACCCAGCCAGGCAGGGCGATGGCGACGATCAGCACGCCGAAGGCCAGGCTGTCGTGAGCGTTGGGAAACATCGCATGGCCGACGCCGGCGATCAGCAGCGCGATCAGGATCGACGGGAACGAGAGCATCACGTCGCAGACGCGCATGATCAGCGCATCGAGCCGGCCGCCGACATAGCCCGACACGAGACCGAGGCTCACACCGATCAGCAGCGAGAGCAGGACCGAGGCGCCGCCCACGAAGAGCGAGATTCGCGCCCCGTACATCAACGCGGAAAGCACGTCTCGCCCCTGCTCGTCGGTACCGAGCACGTACTTCGACACGCCGCCGGTCATCCAGACCGGCGGCAGCATCGAATCGTTGAGCTCGAGCGTCGCAAGGTCGAACGGGTTGTGCGGAGCGATCCAGCCCGCGAACACGGCGCAAACGATGCACACCAGTGCCACCGATGCCGAGCCGATCGCCATCGGCGAGCTGCGAAACGAGTGCCAGAAGTCGCCGTCGACAAAACGGGCCCAGCGGCCTGGCAAGGGCGCCGTCGAGACGGCGGGCGGCGGCAGATCGCGCCGGCCTGCCGCCGCGCCGATCCCCGGAGCGACTGCCTGGACTACTTCGACTTCAACGTGATCCACTTGAAGTACATGTAGTTGTTAGGCAACTGGACCAGGCTCACATTGTTGCTGTAGGCCCAGGCCAGCGCCTGCTGATGCAGCGGGATGTGGCCGACGTCGTCCTGATGGATCTTGAAGGCCTCGCGGATCATCTCGTTGCGCTTCTTCTGGTCGGTCTCGGACTGGATCTTCAGCGTCAGCTCATCGAGCTTCGGGTTGCTGTAGGCGCCGAGGTTGAACGTGCCCTGGCCCTTCTCGTTCGGCGTGGCCATGATCGACGAGAGCACGTCGTGCGCGTCGACCGTGCTGGGCGTCCAGCCGAGCAGGTAAAAGCTCGTGTCCCGGCGCAGGATCTTTGGAAAATAGCTCACCTTGGTCTCCGCCTGCAGATTGATCTTGACGCCTATCCGCGCCAGGTTCGCGGCCACCGCCTGGCAGATCGCCGAGTCGTTGACGTAGCGGTCGTTCGGGCAGTTCATCGTCACTTCGAAACCGTTCGGATAGCCGGCGTCGGCGAGCAGCTTCTTCGCCGCTTCCGGGTCGTACGCCAGCCGCTTGTTCATGTCGGGCTGGAATCCGCGCACCGCGGCGCCCACCATCTCGGCGGTCGGCAGCGCCGCGCCACGCATCACACGATTCTTGATCGTGTCTTCGTCGATGGCCTGGTAGAAGGCGCGGCGAACGCGAACGTCCTTGAACGGATTCTTGCCCTTGACGCTGCTGAACAGCAACTCATCGCGCTTCTGGTCCATGCCGAGAAAGATCGTGCGCAACTCGGGTCCTTGCAGCACCGTGAAGTTGCCAGCCGACTTGATCCGCTCGACATCCTGCAGCGGCACCGGCTCCATGACGTCGGTCTCGCCGGAAAGCAGCGCGGCGACGCGCGTCGCATCGTTGCCGATCGGCGTGAAGACGACCTCGTCGATGTTGCTCTCGCTCTTTCCCCACCAGTTGAAGTTCTTGACGAGCACCGTCCGCACCGAAGGCTGGCGCTCCTTCAGACGAAACGGCCCCGTGCCGTTGGCCTTGAAGCTGGCCGTGTTCTCGATGCCCTTGCGCCGATCGACCGGCTTTTCGGCCTTGTTGTCCTCGCACCATTTCTTGCTCATCATCGCGAGCGTCGTCAAGGTATCGGGCAGGATCGGGTACGGGGCGGTCGTCTCGATCTCGATCGCAAATTCGCCGACCTTGCGAACTTCCTTGATCGGATTGGTGTAGCCCTTCATGTCCGAGCCGTCACCACCGGCGCGCTTGAAGGTGAAGACAACGTCGTCGGCGTTGAACGGCGTGCCATCGTGGAATTTGACGCCTTGGCGCAACTCGAAGCGCCAGACAGTCGGGCTGGTCTGCGTCCACTTGGTGGCGAGCGCGGGCGTCAGGCCCATCTTCTTGTCGCGCTCGATCAGCGACTCGTAGACATTGCCGGTGAAGCTGAGCTGCAGGCTCTCGTTGAGCGAATGCGGATCCATCGACTGCACGTCGCCCTGATTGGAAACGCGCAGCGTCACCGCACTCGCGGAAATGGCAGCAAGGGAGAAGGCGGCCGCCAGAAAGGCCGAAGCAAGTTTTTTCATTGGTAGTTCCAGATGACGAAGCGACCTCAATGGCCGCTCGTGGACTTTTCGACGCGAAGGCGCGGATCAACGGCGAAGTACAGCAGATCGACGACGAGGTTGATGACGACGAAGATCAGGGCGATAAGGCAGAGATATGCAGCCATCACCGGAATATCGGCGAACGTGACGGCCTGGATGA
>JBDTNU010000203.1:0-6532 GCA_039933535.1 Caldimonas sp.
AGCGGCATGATGTTCAGGCCGCGATCGGCTGGCTGCAGCGCGAGCGTGGCGCCGATGTTGGCGGCCGAGGCGCACAGGTTGGCCACCGACAGCGGCACGATCTTCGGACGCGAGGTCGTGCCCGACGTGTGCAGAACCATCGCCGTGTCGGCCGGCACGGAGAAGCCGCCATGTGCGATGGGCAGCGCGTCGGCGACGTTCGGCGCCACACGCGACTCAAGCGTGAAGCTTCCGGCCGGCGCACCCTCTCCGACGACCAGATCGACGATGCCGACGCCGAGTTTCTGTGCCACCGCCACGGCGGGCGAGGCACTGCCGGCCGCCACGATGAGCAGCTTCGCGTTCAGGTCTGCAAGATAGAACTCGAACTCGTCGGCGCGATAGCCCGGATTGAGCGGCGCGCTCGCCGTGCCGGCGGCGCAGGCGA
The DNA here is from genome assembly GCA_039933535.1 of Caldimonas sp. Taxonomy (GTDB): domain Bacteria; phylum Pseudomonadota; class Gammaproteobacteria; order Burkholderiales; family Burkholderiaceae_C; genus Schlegelella_A. Next base: position 428 of record JBDTNU010000203.1, read on the forward strand.
TGAAGCAGGCCGCCATCTCGGGCCCGTTGTCGAGCACGATCGCGACCCGGTCGTTGCGCCCGGCACCGGCGGCGTTGAGCGTGGCGAGCGTGGACCGGACCAGCTCGCGCAGCCCGCCATGCGTGAGCGTAGGCCGGCCGGGGGCGGCGAGCGCAGGCGCGGAGTCGGCGCCTGCGGCGAGCATCGATTCGAGCGTTGCAGCCATCGTATCGGGCCTCACTTCTTGGCTGGCTCGGGTACGGCGCAGACGTAGGTCACGACCAGGTCGCGCACCGTGCGCGGCACGGCCACGCTGTAGGGCAGCGCGGACTCGTCGTATTTGTAGCTCGAGACCGGATCGAGGCCGCGCTCGTCGGCGTAGCGCGTGCCTTCGGCCACGGCGTAGCTGCGGTTGCTGCAGTTCGTGATCTGGATCTGGCGCTCGAGCCGGTACTGGCGCGGCGGGTCGGCGTTGGGCACGTCGGTAAGCCGCGTCCAGCGCCATTCGAGATTCGCCCGCGCGTCGGTGCCACTGCGGCGCACGCTTTCCTTGTCGACATAGACGGCGACCGGGCCGGCGTCGCCGACCTTTTCCCATTTCGCGCCGAACGCCAGCGCAGGCGTGGCAAGGCAGGCGAGGGCGAGCAGCGAGGATCGGATCGGCACGGAGCGGCTCCAGGAGTGAAGGCGATAGGCGGCGACTCTATAGCGCGAGACTCCGCAGCGACGCCGATTGTGTGACGGCGCGTCGCCTCGGGCCGATCAGGCCGCCGCGGCGATCTTGCGCAGCGCCTGCTCGAAGACCTCGGGCGGCTGGCCGCCGGAGATGAGATGGCGGCCGTCGATCACCACCGCGGGCACCGAATGGATGCCGCGCTCCTGCCAGAAGCGCTCGCGTTCGCGCACCTCGTTCGCGTATTCGTCCGAATCGAGGATCGCCCGTGCGCGGTCGACGTCGAGGCCGACTTCGCCGGCGAGCCGCAGCAGCACCTCGTGCGAGCCCGGGTTCTCGGCATTCGTGTGATACGCGCTCAGCAAGGCGTGCTTGAGCGCCCGTTGCTTGCCTGCGTCGCTCAGCCCGGCCCAGTGCAGCAGGCGATGCGCGTCGAGCGTGTTCCAGACGCGCGACCGGTCGCCGAAGGCAAAGCCCACCGCCGCGCCACGCTCGCGGATGGCGGCGCGCGACTTCGCCAGCTGCTCGGGCGGAGCGCCGTACTTGCGCGAAAGATGCTCGGTGGCGTCTTCGCCTTCGGGCGGCATCGCCGGGTTGAGCTCGAAGGGCTCGAAGTGCATCTCGACCGGAATGGCATCGCCGATGTCGGCAAGCGCCTTCTCCAGCGAATGAAGGCCCACCGCGCACCAGGGGCAGGCGACGTCGGAAACGAATTCGATCTTCATGAGGCAGCGAAGAGGGGAGATCGGAGCAGTCTAGCCCCGCTCGCTCGATCGCGTCCCGCCTCAGTCGTGCGCGCCGCGCGCGCGCAGCCGGTCGAAGAGCACGGCGACGATGATGAAGCTGCCGACGAAGGTGCCTTGCCAGAAGGTGCTGATGCCCAGCAACGTGAGGCTGTTGCGGATGACCTCGATCAGCGCCGCGCCGACGACGGCGCCGAACGCGGTGCCGATGCCGCCGGCCAGGTTGGCGCCGCCTATCACCGCCGCGGCGATCACCGTCAGCTCCATGCCCTGGCCGAGGCCGGTCGTGATGGTGCCGAGCCAGCCCACCTCGAGGATGCCGGCGAGACCGGCGCACAGGCTGCAGAACATGTAGACGCTGACCTTGATCAGCTTCACCGGCACGCCGGTCGCCGTGGCGGCGCGCTCGTTGCCGCCGATCGCGAACAGGTTCCTGCCCCAGCGCGTCCAGCGAAAGGCGAAGCCGGCGACGATCAGCAGCACGATCATGAAGAGCAGCGGGCTCGGCACGCGGATCGCGTCGGTGAAGGGCAGGGGCAGCTCGATGAAGCCGCCGCCGAGTGCGAGCAGCTTCGGCTGGTCGGGGCCGAACTGGTAGACCATCCGGTTGTCGGACAGCACCATCGCAAGGCTGCGCGCGATCGAGAGCATGCCCAGCGTGACGACGAACGGCGGCACGCCGACGTACGCGATCATGACGCCGTTGATCGCGCCGACCAGCAGCGAAGCGCCGAGCGCGAGCGGAATTGCCACCCAGATCGGCAGGCCGGCGTTCATCGCCATGCCGATCACCACGCCCGACAGCACGAGCACGGCGCCGACCGAGAGATCGATGCCGCCGGCGATGATGACCGCGGTCATGCCGATCGCGATGATGGCCACGAACGCGAAGTTGCGCGTCACGTTGAAGAGGTTCTGCTGCGTCGCGAAGACGTCGCTGGCGAACGAAAGGACCACGAATGCGACGACGGCGGCCATCGACACCCAGAAGGTCTGCTGGCCGACCATCCAGCTGAGCCAGTTGCGATGCGTGCGCCGGTCTATCGATTCCTCCAGGCTCGTCGCCATGTCAGGCCACCTCGATCGCGCCGGTGATGAGGCCGGTCACTTCTTCGGGCGAGCTTTGCGCGATCGGCTTGTCGGCCACCTTCTCGCCACGACGCATCACGACGATCCGGTCGGCGACGGCAAAGACATCGGGCATGCGGTGGCTGATCAGCACCACGGCGATGTCGTGGTCGCGCAGCCGGCGGATCAGGTTCAGCACCTCGGCCACCTGACGCACGCTGATGGCCGCCGTGGGCTCGTCCATCAGCACGATCTTGGGCTCCGACAGCCGTGTCCTGGCGATGGCGACGGCCTGGCGCTGGCCGCCCGACATCCGGCGCACCAGGTCGCGCGGCCGTGTTTCGGATTTCAGCTCGGTGAACAGTTCGGCGGTGCGTCGGAACATGGTGCGGTAGTCGAGCACCGTGAACGGGCCGAAGCCGCGTGTCGGCGCCCGGCCGAGATAGACGTTCTCGGCGGCGCTGAGGTTGTCGCACAGCGCCAGGTCCTGGTAGACGATCTCGATGCCGGCGGCACGCGCATCGGCGGGCTTGTGGAACGCGACCTTGCGGCCGTCGAGCTGGATCGTGCCTTCGCTCTGCGCGAAGTTGCCAGCCACGATCTTGACCAGCGTCGACTTGCCGGCGCCGTTGTCGCCCATCAGGCCGACCACCTCTCCGGCGTTCAGCGACAGCGACACGTTGATCAGCGCCTGGATGGCACCGAAATTCTTGGAGACCCCGGTGAGCTCCAGGATGGGCATGGACATGACAAGGGCGCCTTGCGGCGCCCTCCCTGAAAGCGCGTTATGCGCTGATTATTTGGCCGGGCACGTCGCCAGGTTGGTGGGCACGCACTCGTCGAGACCGGTGTAGAGCGGGTCGGCTACCTTCTTGCCGTTGATCAGATCGATCAGCACGGCCGGCGCACGATGACCCATCTCGAACGGACGCTGGCCGATCTGCGCATGGCTGCGGCCCGCCTTGAGCGCATCGAGCTGCGGCGGCAGCGTGTCGCCGGCAATGATGATGAGTTGCTTGGACTTGAGCTTGGCCATCACCTGGTCGGTGACCTGCGCGTAGGCCTGCGGGCCGAACTGGGCCCAGCCGCCAACGAGGATGAACGCGCTCAGCGCCGGGTTCTTGGTGAACACATCCGACATCTGCTGGTTGGCCAGGTCGATCTGGTCGTTGGTGAACAGCGGGCAACCGGCGATCTCGGTCCAGCCGCCTTCGCCCTTGAGTCGATCGATGCCTTTCTTGCCGCTGATGGTGTCGCGGAACCCTGCCGCGCGGGCGTTGATGTTGTCGGCCGCGACGTTGCCGAGCTGCATGCAGACCGTGCCGCCCTTGGCGTTGAGGGCCTTCAGGTGCTTGGCCATCAACACGCCCATGTCGTAGTTGTTGGTACCGAGGTAGGTCTTGCGCTGACCCCGGTCGGCGGCGGCCAGGTCGGCATCGATCGTCATGATCGGCATCTTCGGATTCTTGGCCTTGAGCATGGTGGCCATGGCCGGCGCGTTCGACGGCGAGATGGCGATGCCGGCCACGCCCTTGTTGATCAGGTCCTCGACGATCTGCACTTCACCCGCTTCGTCGGCGCTCGACGCCGGGCCGGTGTACAGGCAGGTGTACTCCGAGTTCGGATTTTCCTTGTTCCACTTGGCGCATCCGTCACCGAGGACGGTGAAGAACGGGTTGTCCAGACCTTTCACGACGACCGCGAGCGTCTTCTTCTGGGCCATCGCCGGGCCTGCCGCCATCAGCACTGCCAGGGCAGCGCCGGCGACCACGATAAATGACCTCTTCATGCTATCTCCTTGTATGTGGGTTTCCTGCCCGCGCGGCTCGAACGGCCATCTTGGGGTCAGGCCACTTTGCCAAAGTAATCGGTTTGGCCTGACCGTAGTTACCCTAGGCCGGGCGGCACCGGCCAAGCTGTAGACAAGGCTCTTTTGCTCACGTGCCGGATCCGTCTGCACGGTCTTTACGCGACGCGGCACGGCGATGAAGCGGCCTCTCTAGAATGCTCCGCTCCCCTCCCGAAAGACCTCCCCGATGAGTTCCGGCGTCATCCGCATCCGCGGCGCTCGGCAGCACAACCTCAAGAACCTCGATCTCGACATCCGCACCGGGGAAATGACGGTCGTGACCGGGCCGAGCGGCTCGGGCAAGTCGAGCCTGGTGTTCGACACGCTGTACGCCGAGGGGCAGCGCCGCTACGTCGAGACCTTCAGCGCCTACGCGCGCCAGTTCCTCGAGCGCATGGACCGGCCGGCGGTCGACAAGGTCGAGGGCGTGCCGCCGGCGATCGCCATCGACCAGACCAACCCGGTGCGCAGCTCGCGCTCGACGGTCGGCACGATGACCGAGCTGAACGACCACCTGAAGCTGCTCTTCGCGCGCGCCGCCGAGCTGTTCGACAAGGAGACGGCCAGGCGCGTCCGCCACGACTCGCCGGAGACGATCGTCGCCGACCTGATGGATCGCACCGCCCCCGGCGCGGCGGGCAGCGACGAGCCGCGCCTGATCGTCACCTTCCCGGTCGAGCTGCCCGCCGACACCAGCGCCGAAGAGATCGAGCAATGGCTCGCGGCGAGCGGCTTCACGCGCGTCCACGCCGAGCGCACGGTCGCGTCGCCGACCGGCCCGCGCAAGGTGCTCGACGTCGTCGCCGATCGCTTCCGCATCCAGGCGACCGAGAAGGTGCGCGCGGTCGAGGCCATCGAGACCGCGCTGAAGCGCGGCGGCGGCCGCGTCAACGTCTACGTCGTCGCCGCCGTCGGCGAGGGCGAAGCCGCCAAGGCCGACGACCTCTGGCGCTACTCGACCGGCCTGCACTGCCCCGACAGCGACTGCCGCTACGCCGACCCGCAGCCGGCGCTGTTCTCGTTCAACTCCGCCTACGGCGCGTGCGAGACCTGCCGCGGCTTCGGCCGCGTCATCGGCGTCGACCTCGGCCTCGTCATCCCCGACCACAAGAAGACGCTGCGCAACGGCGCGATCAAGACGATCACGACGCCGGCCTGGAAGGAGTTCCAGGACGACCTGATGAAGTACGCCGGCGAGGCCGGCATCCCGCGCGACACCGCGTGGGCGCAGCTCACCGAGGCGCAGAAGAACTGGGTGATCGAGGGCTCGCCGAACTGGAAGGGCAAGTGGAACCAGCAGTGGTACGGGATCCGCCGCTTCTTCGGCTACCTCGAGTCCAAGGCCTACAAGATGCACATCCGCGTGCTCTTGTCGAAGTACCGCAGCTACACGCCGTGCCCGGTGTGCGGTGGCGCCCGGCTCAAGCTCGAAGCGCTGCTCTGGCGGCTCGGCTCGAAGGCCGACGCCGACGCCGTGATCGCGCCGGCCAGGCGCTTCATGCCGGCCGGCACGGCGTGGACGCGCGAGCAGCTCGAAGGCTTGCCTGGTCTCACGGTGCACGACCTGATGCTGCTGCCGATCGACCGGCTGCGCGCTTTCTTCGACCGCCTCGAAGCCGGCGCGGTGGCCGACGACCATGGCGCGCTCGCGCTTCTTCATGACGAGATCCGGACGCGGCTGCGCTACCTCTGCGAGGTCGGCATCGGCTACCTGACGCTCGACCGGCAGAGCCGCACCCTCTCCGGCGGCGAAGTGCAGCGCATCAACCTGACGACCGCCCTCGGCACCTCGC
>JBDTNU010000204.1:0-6488 GCA_039933535.1 Caldimonas sp.
CCGATCGAACGAAGGCGCCGGCGAACTCGGTCCAGGCACCGTTCTCTTCGCTGCGAAACCGGCACACGCCCCCGACTGGCAAGGTGATCTGGTGCGCGTGGTGGTCATGCCATCGGGTGCGGCCGCTGCCGTGTCCGATCCAGAGACTTCCGCCCTGCCAGAAGTAGACCCGTCCCAGCGCGGCCATCGGCGGTGGCGCCGAAGGCGTTCCCGCGCCGAGAGTGCTTCCAGGCTGCGGCGCGTGCGATGTGGCGTCGGAGCACATCGCTCGAGCTTAGCCCGTTCGCCTGGACGTCGAACAGCGCGGCCCGGCCAGCCCGGGCGAGCGGAACGTTAGAGTCGCCGCCATCGCATCGAGCCGGAGTTCCACTCGCATGACTGCCGCCACGATCACCGCCGACGGCCCGCTCGGCTCTCCCTCCGACACGCGCGCCCGTCACGACCGCAGCTTCTTCGGTCACCCCGCCGGCCTGGGCTGGTTGTCGTTCTGCGAGCTGTGGGAGCGGTTCTCGTTCTACGGCATGCAGGCGCTGCTGGTGCTCTACCTCACCAACTATCTCTTCCTGCCGCAGAACATCGGCCGGGTCGCCGGCATGGAGGCCTTGCGCGCCGGTGTCGAACACATCACCGGGCCGACCTCGCCGCAGCAACTCGCCTCGGCCGTGTTCGGCTTGTACGCGGGCTTCGTCTACCTCACGCCGCTGTTCGGCGGGCTGCTCGCCGACCGCGTGCTCGGCCGCACGAAGACGGTGGTGATCGGTGCGAGCCTGATGGCGCTGGGCCACTTCCTGATGGCCTTCGAGGCCAGCTTCCTCATTGCGATCGCCTGCCTGCTCGTCGGCGTGGGCTGCTTCAAGGGCAACATCGCCGCCCAGGTCGGCGCCCTCTACGCGCCCGGCGACAAGCGGCGAGCGAGCGCGTTCCAGATCTTTCTGCTCGCGGTGCAGATCGCCGTGATCGCCGCGCCCATCGTCTGCGGCACGCTCGGCGAGAAGGTGGCGTGGCACTGGGGCTTCGGCGCCGCCGGCGTGGGCATGCTGATCGGCCTGGTGGTCTACCTCACCGGCAGGCGCTGGTTGCCGCCCGAGCCCACGCTCGGCGCCGCGGCCAGAACAGCGGCCGGACCTCGTGTGGGAATGACGCGCGCCGAGAAGGCGCGCCTCGCGCTGCTCATCGCCTTGATTCCGGTGCTGATGCTGTCGATCGTCGGCAACCAGCAGTTCGCCAATGCCTACCCGCTGTGGGCGCAGGAGCACATGGACTTCGTGCTGTTCGGATGGCAGGTGCCCGTGACCTGGCTGCAGGCGGTCGATGCCGTGGTCAGCACCGCGACGATGCTCGGCTCGATCGCGTTCTGGCGCTGGTGGGCCAAGCGCCGGCGCGAGCCCGACGAGCTGATGAAGATGGGGCTCGGGGCGCTGGTCGCCGCCGGCGGCCCGGCGCTGATCATCATCGCCTCGACCCTGGCCGAGACCACGCACGAGAAAGTCAGCCTGGCCTGGACGCTCGGCTACACGATCGTCAACGACATCGGCTTCGCCAACATCCTGCCGGTGGGGCTGGCGCTGTATTCGCGCGTCGCGCCGGTGCGGCTGGCCGGGCTCGTCATCGGCGTGTACTACCTGCACCTGTTCGTCGGCAACGTGTTCGTGGGCTGGCTGGCGGGGTTTCTGGACACGATGCCGGGACGTGAGTTCTGGGCCTTGCACGCGGCGCTCGTGGCGTGCGCGGGCGTGCTGCTGCTGGGGTGCCGCGTGGTGTTCGGCAAGCTGCTCACGCCCGACGACGCTACCGCGTCTTCATGACCGCGCCGGCATCAAGGCGTCGTCGAAGATCGCTACCGCCCGCGTCCAGCCGGCCGATGCGCCGCGGATCTTGTGCGGGAAGCAGCTGATGAAAAAGCCGTCGGCCGGCAGCGACTCGAGGTTGTGCAGCTTTTCGATGTGGCAGTAGCCGATGTCGCGCCCTGCCTTGTGGCCTTCCCAGATCAGCGATGCGTCTTTCGTCTCGCCGTACTTCCTGGCGGTGTGCACGAAAGGCGCGTCCCAGCTCCACGCGTCGGTGCCGGTCAGGCGCACGCCGCGCTCGAGCAGGTACATCGTCGCTTCGTAGCCCATGCCCGCACCCGACGAGACGTAATCGGCGTGGCCGTAGCGCGAGCCGGCGCGGGTGTTGACGGCGACGATCTCGAGCGGCGCGAGCGTGTGGTCGATGCGCTTCAGCTCCGCCTCGACGTCGCCGGCGGTGACGACGTAGCCGTCCTCGAAATGGCGGAAGTCGAGCTTGACGCCGGGCTGGAAGCACCACTCGAGCGGCACCTCGTGGATCGCGATCGCGCGCTCTTTCTGGCCGAGCGCCTTGTTCATCGTCGAATGGAAGTGATAGGGCGCGTCGAGGTGGGTGCCGTTGTGCGTCGACAGTTGCACCAGCTCCACCGCCCAGCCTTCGCCGTCGGGCAGGTCTTCTTTCTTCAGGCCGGGAAAGAACGGCGCGATCTGCTCGAAGCTCTGCTCGTGCGTGAAGTACTGGATCTTCGGCGCGAAGGCCGGCGGATCGGAGAGCACGTCGTTCTCGAGGAAGATCGACAGGTCGACGAATCGGCGGGTCATGAAGGCGATCCTCTCAGGGTCGAAGACGGTGGCGGCAAGCCATGACCGATTGAACCGATGTACAAATGTCTTGTACACGCGTACAAAACCTAACCGGCAGCCGCAGAAGACCGGGCACGGACAGATTCATTCGCCAGCCAATCGTGAGGGTCCTCTGATGAACGCACAGAGCAACGGCGACGCTGCCAAGGCGGCCTCGACGATCTCCAGGGCTTCGGCCGACGGCCAGCCGATGATGGACAAGATCGTGGTCGCCATTCACGGCATCGGCAGCCAGCTGCGCAGCGACACGATCCGGTCGGTCGCCCGCCGCTTCGGCGACCGGAGCCGGCCGCCGCTGCCGGTCATGCCGCTCGGCTACTTCAACATCGGCTCGACCGCGAGCGTGCGCGTGAGCCGGCTCGACGCCGACCCGAACGATCCGCTGGCCCGGATCGGCTTTGCCGAAGTCTTCTGGGCCGACATCCCCGAGCAGGTCGTCAAGGCCAACGACACGCTCGAGGAGACGCGGGCCTGGGGCCGCACGGTCGTGAGCCGTGCCGAAGCGGCGTACCGGAAGAACGTACCGAACGGCTACCTGAAGGCGCAGGACTTCCAGCTCGGCATCGGCGTCATCGACGAGATCGTCGAGACGATCGGGGTGCTCGACAACCTGCTCATGGTGTTCGCGAAGCTGGGCCTGTTCAAGTTCGAGCTCGCGCCGCTGCTGCGCGACTACGTCGGCGATGTGCAACTCGTCACCGACTTTCCTTTCTATCGAAAGAAGATCGTCTACCGCTTTCACAGTGCGCTCGCGCAGATCCTCGCCACGTTCTTCAAGCTCTATCCCGGCCACGACCCGGAGATCTACATCGTCGCCCACAGCGAGGGCACCGTGATCAGCTTCATCGGCCTGCTCGAAGCGCTCTCGGGCCGATCGGTGACCGATCCGGACGACACGTCTGCCAATCCGGCGGCCGTCGACGACAGCTGGATCCGCTACGTGCGCGGCTACATGACGATCGGCTCGCCGATCGACAAGCACATCGTGCTGTGGCCCGCGCTCTGGACCGACCTGGACCTGCGCAGCGAGCTCGAGGGCAAGGCGGTCGTCTTCGGCCCGCGGGGCGCCGAGCGTCTGCGCCTCGGCCAACAGATCAAGTGGCGCAACTACTACGACCACGGCGATCCGATCGGCTTTCAGCTCGACACGGCCGTCGAGCTGCTGCGCGAGCACGGCTGCCGGGCCTTCGACTTCCAAGCCAAGGACGATCTCGGCTTCAGCCGCTACTGGCTGCCCGGCAAGGCGCACAACGACTATTGGCAGGATCCTGAAGTGTTCGGGCACTTCATCGAGGAGGTCGTCCTGCCGACCGGCAATGCGCAGCCGCCGTCGAGCAGCAAGGTCGTGGACCTCGTCAGCATGGCGATTCCCTACCTGCTCGCGTTCGTGCTGCACGTCGGCGCGGTCTACGTGCTCTACAAGGCGATCACGCAAGTCCCCGCCGCGGAGAAGGCGTTGCAGGTCTTCGATCGCCTGCCCCTGCAGATCGTGCTGCTCGGACTGCTGCTGATGTGCGTGACGGTATCCGCGCGACTGCCGCGGCTCGTGAAGACGGCGGGCTTTCGCTGGGAGCTGGCGGCGCTGCTGGTGTTCGGCGTCGGCGCGGGCTTGTGCACGTGGCTGTTGCCGATGCAGGCGGCGAACTACCTCGGGGCGCCTTTCTCCAGCCTCGCGGTCCGGCTCGGTGCAGACGGCGGCCTCGATGGACGGTGGACGCTGTTTCTCGTCGCGCTGGTGATCGCGGTCAGCGGCTGGCTCTTGCCGCGCCGGCCGAACCTCGGCCGTCGATGGCTGATCGGATTCGGAACGGCGGTGGTCGCCTTCATCGTCGTCTGGCAGCTGAATGCCGGCGACTCGACGACGCCGGTCTGGCCGCTCGTCCTGAGCGGCGCTGCGTTTCTCTATCTGTGGTGGCTGGGCATCCTGATGTTCGACCTGACCTTCATCTGGCACCGCTACATCCGGCGATCGGTGGCAGTCAGGACGCTGCAGCAGTGGAAGCGAGGCCGCGACGCCGTGCCAGACGCGTGGCTCGGGCTGCGTCGTGAAAAGCAGGGTGGTGCGTCAGGACGCTGAACGCAGCGACTTGCCATGCTCGGGCGCGGGCCACAGACCCCGCGGCCGCAGCAGCATGGTGATGATCATGGCCAGCGCGACAAGCAGCTGGCGCAAGATCCCCGCGTCGAGCCTGCCGTCGGTCATGGCCTGCAGCGGACCGACCACGTAGCGGAGCATCTCGGGGAAAGCGGTCAACAGCAAGGCACCGAGGACCACGCCGGGGATGTGGCCGATACCGCCGAGCACCACCATGGCCACGATCAGCACGGACTCCTGCAGGCTGAAGGCTTCGGGCGATATGAAGCCCTGGAAGGTGGCGAACATGGCGCCGGCCACCCCGCCGAAGCTGGCACCCATGGCGAAGGCAAGCAGCTTCAGGTTGCGGGTGTCGATGCCCATGGCCTCGGCAGCGACCTCGTCGTCGCGAATGGCCATCCATGCGCGTCCGATGCGCGAGACCTGCAGGCGATGGCAGATGATCACCGCCAACACCACCAGCACCAGGAACAGGTAGTAGTACTGGGTCACCGAGGCGACGCGGTAGCCACCGAACGTCAGGGACTTGCCCAGATCGAAGCCGAAGACACCGATCGAATCGATCAGGTTCAGGCCCTTCGCGCCGTCGGTGATGTTGACCGGGTGGCCCAGGTTGTTGATCAATATTCGCACGATCTCGCCGAAGCCCAGCGTCACGATGGCCAGGTAGTCGCCGCGCAGCTTCAGCGTGGGTATGCCGATGAGGATCCCGAAGCAAGCGGCCAGCACCGCGCCAAGCGGGATGGTGATCCACCAGTCGGTATGCAGCCCGGCCGGAAACACCGCCGCGATCGCGGCGAAGTTGTCGGTCAGGTGCGGCGAAGCCAGCAGGGCGAACATGTAGGCGCCGATGGCATAGAAGGCCACGTAGCCGAGGTCCAGCAGGCCGGCGTAGCCCGCGACGACATTCATGCCCAGGGCCAGCAACACGTACAGCAGGCACAGGTCGGCCGTGCGAACGAAGTGCGTGCCGAAGGACTGCAGGAGCAGAGGCAGCAATAGCAATGCAACAGCCCCGGCTGCAAACCTCGCGGACTTGTTGTATCGACTTATGGGATTCGCCTGCGCGTTCTACGGAATCGGATAGCCCTTCCAAAGCCATTCGAGCGCCGCCGGCATCGTCTGCGCGACCGTCGGCCGGTCGACGTGCTTGGCGTTGCGCGAGAACAGGAACTGGTAGTGATAGCCCTTGGCGGCCAGCACCTTCGCCATCAGCTCGGCCGACATCGTCCAGTCGTGCATGCCGTCGGGAATCGTCGGGTTCGGATAGAAAAGGTCCTGGTCGCCCATCTCGAACCAGTAGCGGATCGGCTTGGTCGGCGCGCGGGGAATGAGCGGCGTGCCGGGCGCCTCGGAGGGCGTGAGCACGCCGGCCTTGACGACCAGGTTGGGCCCGGCCGGACCGGTCCATGGGCTGTGGTATTCCCAGGCGCCGCCGCGCAGCGAAGGGTCCCACGGCCACTGCTGGTTCGTCATCGTCGGCGAATAGGCCAGCACGCGGTGATAGAGCTCGGGATGGAACCAGGCCATCGTGAACGCCGCGGTGCCGCTGGAGCTCAGGCCCATGGTCGCGCGGCCTTCGGGGTCCTTGGTGAGCTTCACGCCGGCGCGCTGCTCGACCAGCGGCAAGACCTCGCGCTCCACGAACTGCGCATAGGTGCCCGACACCGTGTCGTACTCGCGGCCACGCTGGGCGCCCTGGGCGTCCTGCCCGCCGTTGCCGATCTGGATCGCGATCATCG
>JBDTNU010000205.1:0-6485 GCA_039933535.1 Caldimonas sp.
TCTGCGTCGTCGTGATGTTGGCGTGGCCGAGCAGCTCCTGCACGGCGCGCAGGTCACCGCTCGACTGCAGCACATGCGAGGCGAACGAGTGGCGCAGCATGTGCGGATGCACGTGCGCCGGCACGCCGGCGGCGATGGCCTGCGCCTTCAGTCGCGCGCGCACCTGGCCCGGCGTGATCCGGGCGCCGCGCTGGCCGACGAACAAGGCCGGCTCGCCCGGCCGCGCGACCTCGCCGCGCACAGCGAGCCACGCTTCGAGCGCCTGCAAGGCCGGCTTGCCGACGGGCACGCTGCGCCGCTTGCTGCCCTTGCCGAGCACGTGCGCGCTGGCATCGGCGGCGTCGATCCAGCCCGCGGCCTCGGCGCTCGCGACCGCATCGAGACCGACCAGCTCGCCCACGCGCAGGCCGCAGCCGTAGAGCAACTCGGCGACGCAGCCATCGCGCGCCGCCAGCATGGGATTGCCGTCCACGCTGCGATGCTCGACCAGCGCCACGGCATGGTCGACCGAAAGCGCCTTGGGCAATGGCTTGGCGGCGCGCGGCGCGCGAACACCTTCGACCGGATTGGCGGCGACCAGTCTCTCGCCACCGAGCCAGCGATACAGGCCGCGCCAGGCCGAGAGCGCGAGCGCGATGCTGCGCGGCGCCAGGCCCTGGCCATGGAGCTGCGCCGCCCAGCGGCGAACGTGTTGCGTCTCGGCCTGGCGCAAAGGCACCGAGCTCGCCAGCGCGAAACGCTGCAGCCGGTCGAAGGCTTCGCGGTAGATGGCGAGCGTGCGCTCGGCCAGGCGCCGCTCGACCTCGAGGTATTGAAGATGGCGCTCGATGTCGGCGTCGCGCGGTGGCGCCGCGAGGCCAGTGCCCATCACGCCGCCGGCAAGAGCCGCGTCAATGCCGCGCTCGCCACCTCGCCGATGCGGGCGAGGAACTCGGTGCCCATGTCGGCCGTGTAGCGGGTCGGGTCGGGCGACGCGAGCACGAGCAGGCCGAATGCGCCGGCGAGGCTCTCGTGACGCAGAGGAATCAGCGCGATCGACAGCGCCTGCGCAGGCGTCTCCAGCCATTGCACGGCTTCAAAGCCGGTGTTCGCGCCGCAGTACGGCGTGCCGAGGCTGCTGGCGAAGCTCTTCACGTCGTCGCCCACGGCACGTGCGAAGCCGAGCCCGGCAAAAGCCTCGGCGCCGCCCCAGACGCGGACCGCGCCTTGCGGAATCACGAACTGATGCTTGAGCTCGCGCACCAGCACGTCGGGCAGGTCGGCGGCGTTGGAAGTCAGCATCAGCGCGCGCGTCCAGCGGTGCAGCTTGTCGGCGATGGCGACGTTGTCCTGGCCGTTGCGGATCATCTCGATGATCTGCCGCTCGAAGCCCTTGACCTTGTCGCGCAGCATTTCCATTTGCCGCTCCTGCAACGAAACTGCGCGCTGTCCGTGCGGATTGGCCAGCTGCACCGAGCCGAGCAGCTCGGCATGGCGCTCGAAGAAGCCGGGGCTGGCCGCGAGGTAGTTCGCGATGTCGGCCTCGGTGATGCCCTGAACGCCGGTCGGCGGCCCGCCTGGGGTCGTGGTCACAGTTCGCTTCTCATAGTTCGATCTCTCCTTCGAAAACCGTTTCGGCCGGGCCGGTCATCAGCACCGGTGCCGTGCCGCCTTGCCATTCGATCGCCAGCATGCCGCCGTGCGTCTCGACATCGACCTTCGCGTCGAGCAGGCCGAGGCGAATGCCGACCGCGACCGCGGCGCAGGCGCCCGTGCCGCACGCCAGTGTCTCGCCCGCGCCTCGCTCGTGGACGCGCAGCCGGATCGCCGTGCGCGACACGATTTGCATGAAGCCGGCGTTGACGCCGTGCGCGAAGCGCACGTGTTTCTCGATGCGCGGACCCTGGCTCGCGACCGGCGCGGTATCGACGTCGGCGACGATCTGCACCGCGTGCGGGTTGCCCATCGAGACCACGGCGACATCGACGCTGCGCCCCTCGCCGAGCTCGATCGGCCAAAGCGGCAGGCCCGAATCGGCGGCGCGCGGCGCAAGCCAGGTGATGTCGAAGTGCGAGTGCGCAGGATCGAAGTCGGGCGCGCCCATGTCGACCGTGACCCGGCCGTCGGGCTGAAGGCGCAGCTCGAGGCGGCGATTCATGGTCTCGACCGACAGCGTGGTCTTCTCGCTCAGACCCTTGTCGCGCACGTAGCGCACGAAGCAGCGCGCGCCGTTGCCGCAGTGCTCGACCTCGTCGCCGCTGCCGCCGTTGAAGATGCGGTAGCCGAAGTCGATGCCGGCACGCGTGGGCTTGTCGACGACCAGGATCTGGTCGGCGCCGACACCGAAGCGCCGGTCGGCAAGCGTTTTCAACTGGGCATTGCTCAGGTCGATCGGCGCGCGCGTCGCATCGAGCACGACGAAGTCGTTGCCCGCGCCCTGCATCTTGGTGAAGCGAACCCGCATCCGGGAATTATCGCGGCGCCTTCAATACAGCGACGGTTCGCCCGCAGGCCGGGTCTTGAAGCGCCGGTGCACCCACAGGTACTGCGCCGGATTGCGGCGGATCTCGCCCTCGATCCAGCGGTTCATGCGCGCGCTGTCGGCGACCGGATCATCGCTCGGAAAATCGGTCCACGGTTCCTCGTAGCGAACGACATAGCCCTGGCTGCCGGGCAGGATCTCCGCGACGACCGGCTGCACGACCATGTCGAGCGCCTTGGCCATGCGCGAAGGCGCAAGCAGGGTCACGGCCGACACGCCGAAGAAGGGCACGAAGGCGGCGTCGCGAGTGCCGAAGTCCATGTCGGGCAGGTTGAAGAATCCGTCGCCTTTGCGGATGGCGCGAAAGAGCGCCCTGCCCGCTTCGTCGCGGGAAAAGATCTCGGCATTGCCGAGCCTGAGGCGGCCACGCCTGAGGGCGCGATCCATCACCGCGTTGCTCTGCTGCTGGTAGATCGAGATGCCCTTGCGCTTCTGGAACAGGAGGACGGAAGCACCAGCCACATCGAGACCCATGAAATGCGGCGCCAGCCACATCACCGGGCGCCCGCTGCGTTCGGCCAGGTGCACGTCGCCCTCCACGTGAATCAGCCGGCGCAGCCGCTCCGGCGATGCGTACCAGAGCAGGCCGCGCTCGAGCAGGCTGCGGCCGAGCCAGCGGAAGTGCTCGCGCGCGAGAGCCGTCCGCTCGCCTTCGCTCAGCTCCGGGAAGCAGAGCTCCAGGTTGCGAAGCGCGACCTTGCGTCGCGACGAGACGACGCGATAGCCGAAGCGGCCGAACGCGTTGCCGCAAGCCGCCTGGACGCCGAGCGGGAGCCAGTGGAACAGCCAAAGGAATGCGAGCAGGACGCGCGTTGCCACGCCCCGAGTATCCGTGGCGTCATGGCAGGGTCGCGATCAGCAGGTCGAAGCCGGTCTGGATCA
This sequence comes from Caldimonas sp., assembly GCA_039933535.1. Lineage (GTDB taxonomy): Bacteria > Pseudomonadota > Gammaproteobacteria > Burkholderiales > Burkholderiaceae_C > Schlegelella_A. Next base: position 3,404 of record JBDTNU010000205.1, read on the forward strand.
CGAGCCGCTTCGGGCCGAGGACGGCGATACCGAGCACGTTGAGCAACGCCGGGCTCGCGCCGAGCACGGTGGCCGGGCCTTTGGGAATCAGCACCGTGCGCGTGCCCCCGGTCGAGATCATCGCCAGGCCCGTCGCCGACCCGTAGTAGATCGTGCCGTCGGTGTCGATCGCGAGGCCGCCTTCCACGTCGTTGGCGGCCGTGGTCGAGACGGTCGCGCCGTCGGCGGAGATGCGGCGGATCACCGAGCCGTCGACGACATAGAGCGCGCCGTCCGGTGCGAACGCGAGCGTGTTCGGGAACTGGAAGCGCGAGGTCGCCACGGGTCCGTCGACCATGCCTGCCTGGAAGAAGGCGCCGGCGTACGTGGTGACGTTGCCGGCGGTGTCGACCTTGCGGATCGTGGTGCCGTCTGCGACGAAGATGTTGCCGCCGGGGCCGACCGCGATGGCGTTCATGTCGAAGAAGCGCGCCGTGGTCGCGTTGCCGTTGACGCTGGCGAATTCGGTGTACGAACCCGCGACGATGCTCACGACGTTGTCGGTGCCGATCCTGCGCACCGCGTAGTTGTCGGTGACGTAGAGCACGCCCGCCGCATCGCTCGCCACCGGACCGAGCCTGACGAACTGCGCCTCGTTCGCCTTGCCGTCGACCGGGCCGGCGTAGTTGCCGGAAAGGCCGGCCGCCAGAGTGACCGCCCCGCTCGGCGCGATCCGCCGCACAAGGTGGGTCGAGGAGTCGGCGATGACGACGTTGCCGGCCGGATCGACGCTCAGCGCCTGCCTCGAGCCCATGATGATGGGCTCCTGCGCCAGCACGCCGACGCCCGTCGGGGTCCAGGCCACGCCGATCGCCGTGGTGGAAATCGTCGTCACTACGCCGCTTGCGCTGACGGTGCGCAGCGAGTTGTTGTCGCTCACCATGTAGCCGCCGCTGGCCATCGGGGCGATGCCGCGCACGGCGCTCAGGCGCGAGACGCCGATGGGCCCGTCGGCGTAGCCCTGGCCCGTCACGGGAGCGCGGAAGCCGGTGAGCGTGGAGACGGCGCCGCTGCTGAGATCGACCCGCCGCAGCAGGCCCGCCTCGTCGGTGACGACCAGCGTGTTGCCGCGCAGGGCAATTGCGCTCGGAAAGGGAATGCTCGCGACGTTGGCGGCGCCGTCGGGCTGCAGGGGCACGTTCAAGCCGCTGCCGGCGAACGTGCTCACCGTGCCCGCGCCACTGCCGCTGCGCGAGATGAGGCGAACGCGCAGGTTGCCGTAGTCGGCCACGTAGAGGTCGCCGCTCGGCGCCGCGACCACGCCTTCGGGGAAGAGGAACTGGGCGGTCGACGCTGCGCCGTTCTGATAGCCGCCCGCGCCACCGGAATACGTCGTGACGACGCCGGCTGTCGTGACGCGACGGATCCGGTTGTTGTTGCGATCGGCCACATAGAGGTCGCCGTCGGGTCCGACCGTGATTGCCCAAGGCGAGCTGAAGCGCGCCGCGCTGCCCGTGCCGTCGGCGAAGCCGGCCACGCCGGGCGAGCCGGCGAGCGTCGTGACGGTGCCGTCGAGCGCGACCTTGCGGATCAGGTGATTGCCGGTATCGGCCACGTAGAGGATGCCGGTCGGGTCCTGCGCCAGGCCGAGCGGCGCGTTGAAGCGCGCGGTCGTGGCCGGGCCATCGGCAAAGGCCGCTGGCGCGCCGCCGCCGGCCACGGGCGTGATCGTGGACAGATCGGCGCTCAGCCGCTTGATCCTGTTGACGGTGAGGAAGGTGAAGCTGCCCGACGCGTCCTGGACGATGCCGCTGGTCGCGCCCGCCTCGGCGTGGTCGCGCAGGCCGTTGACGGGCAGCAAGGCGAGCATCGCCGTGGGCGGTGCGGTCACGGTGAGCAGCGCCACGGCACTCGTGGCGGCGCTCATGCCGCTGCAGCTCAGCTGGGCGCGGAACTGCGCGCCGCTGTCGGCGAGAGCGGTGGCCAGCGTGTAGGTCGCGGCAGTCGCGCCGGCGATGTCGGTCCAGGTCAGAACCGCAGCCACGAGGTCGCCGCGCTGCCACTGGATGGCAAGCGTTGCGGAGCTGCAGGTCGCGGCGACGGTGAAGCCTGCCGACGCGCCGGCGACGACGCTGAGGTTGGCAGGTTGCGCCGTGATCGTGAGCACCGGTGCGGCGGGCGCGACGGTCAGGGTCGCCGCCGTGCTGGTCGCGCTGCCGCTGGCATTGGTGACGACGGCGCGAAAGGTCGCGCCGCTGTCGCCGAGCACCGTCGCAGCGATGCTGAAGGTGGTCGACGTGGCGCCGGCGATGTCGGCGCCGTTGCGCTGCCATTGGTAGGCGAGCGGCGCGTCACCCGTGGCGGCGACGACGAAGCTGGCGGCCTGCCCGGCGGTGACACTGGCGTTCGCCGGTTGCAGCGTGACGGTCGGTGCCACGCCGGCCGGCATGCCACCACCCCCGCCACCACCGCCTCCGCCGCAGGCGGCGACCAACAGGACGACACCGACGAGAGTGAAGTGGCGCAGCGCCGCCCGCACCATCGGAAGCAGGGAAGGCTCGAGAGAAAAAGTGGCTTGCATGGACGGATCCGGTACGTGACAGGAAGAACGTGCGCCGCCGCTGGCAACGACGCTCCTGTCCTTCGTTACGTATCGGTCTCGCCGATCGGGACATCGGCGACGAAATAAAGTTTGCGCCGCAATAGACCGTTGGAACAGACGAGCCTGCAGAAGCCTTGCCAGGTTTCCTATAATCGCGCGGTCGCCGAGTTATTGAACAACTTGCGGGGCGACGTTAAAAGAATTCCGCTAAAGCGTTCGCCGCTCTTCCAGAGCCCAGGCCGGCAACGCGATCTCGATTGCGGGCCCGACGAAATTCAGCACTGGAGCACAGCGTGTCGAACGACTTCCTCTTCACCTCCGAATCGGTCTCCGAAGGCCACCCCGACAAGGTCGCCGACCAGATCTCCGACGCGATCCTCGACGCGATCTTCGCCAAGGATCCGCGCTCGCGCGTCGCCGCCGAGACCCTCTGCAACACCGGGCTGGTGGTGCTGGCCGGCGAGATCACGACCAACGCGCACGTCGACTACATCCAGGTCG
>JBDTNU010000206.1:0-6431 GCA_039933535.1 Caldimonas sp.
GTTGCCGATGCCGTACCACATGCAGGCGATGCCGGCGCCGCGACGCAGCGTTCGCTCGCGGGCCAGGGCGTCAGCGTTGAAGGCCGCCGATGCGGTGTGCGCCTCCGCCCACGCAGGCCGCAAGGCATCGAGACAAGCCTGCAGCCCGACGCTTGCCGCCAGCACCTGGCCGGTCGGCGTGCGGTCGCCGGCACGCAGCGCATTGGCGTGGCGGAACTCGAGCGCATCGATGCCGGCGACCGCGGCGAGCTCGTCGATCAGCAACTCGCCGAGCAGCGCCGCCTGCGGCACGCCGAAGCCGCGAAACGCGCCGGCGATGCTGTTGTGGGTGAGCACGGCGCGCGACAGGGCGCGCACGTGGGGAACGCGATAGGGCCCGGTGGCGTGGATCGGCACGCGGTTGGCTACGGTCGGACCCCAGGACGAATAGGCGCCGGTGTTGAAGTCGCCGTGAAAGTCGAACGCCGTCAGCACGCCGACCGCGTTGCACGAGGCGGTCGCGGTCATCTGCGCCGGGTGGCGCTTCGTGCTCGACTGCATCGACTCGGGCCGTTCATAGACGAGACGCACCGGGCGGCCGAGATTCCATGCGGCGACCGCGATCAGCGGCTGCACCGACAGATCGAGCTTCCCGCCGAAGCCGCCGCCGATCGCCGAAGGCACGATGTGCACGCGCTCCGGCGCGATGGCGAGGACGTGCGCGACCTCGTCGCGGTCCATGTACGGCGTCTGGGTGCAGGCAAAGACGCGAATGCGGCGCAGCGCGGTCGGTGACTCGCCTTCGATGATTTCCGCGTAGCCGGCTTCAGGCTCGATGTACGCATGCTCGACGTGCCGCGTCTCGAAGGTCGAGGTCGCGCGCCAGACCGATCGCGCCGGATCGGCCAGCGCCGCTTCGACGTCGCCGGCAACGACGCGGCCGCGGCACAGCACGTTGTCGGGATAACGGGCGTGCATCGCTTCGCCGCGCTCGGCCGCCGCGAGTGCTGTCGCGATGTCTTCGTGCGCAGGCCGCGCTTTGAAGCGAACCGGCATCTCGCCTTCCGGCAACGCCATGACCGCTTCGGCATCGCCGACGACGGCGAGCACGGCCTCGCCGCGAAACCGGGCGACGCCCGCCGCAAGCACCGGCTGGTCGCGCAGGTCGGCAAAGATCGCGAAGGCGTTGTTCGGCACGTCGGCCGCTGTGATCACGTCGACGACGCCGGGCCAGCGGCGGCGAAAGGCTTCGAGGTCACCGATCTCGAACGAGGCATGCGCGTGCGGCGACCGGACGACGCGCATCGCCAGAACCGACTCGCGCGCGCCCGGCCGCTGGTCGGCGCCGAAGCGCTCTTCGCCCCTTACCTTGGCCGGCGCATCGAGCCGTGCCGCGCGGCTCCCGACCGTGCTGCCCGCCGGTGCGACCGGCGCATCGCGCACGTCGCCCGCGGCCACGGCGAGCACCGCCTCCACGATCTTCGTATAGCCGGTGCAGCGGCACAGGACGCCGGCCAGCGCATCGCGCACCTCGGCTTCGTTCGGCCTCGGGTTCGCACGCAGCAAGGACTCGGCGCTCATCAGCATGCCCGGCGTGCAGATGCCGCATTGCGCCGCGCCGTGGGCGACGAAAGCGCGCTGCAAGGGCGAGAGCGCGCCACTCGCATCGGCGAGCCCTTCGACCGTCGTCACCGCGCGCCCTTCGCACTGGCCGACGGCGACGATGCAGGCGCACACCTGTGCGTCGTCGACGAGCACCGTGCACGCGCCGCAGTCGCCGGCGTGGCAGCCGATCTTGGTGCCGGTCAGGCCGAGCTCGTCGCGCAGCGCATCGGACAGGCGCCGTGAAGGGTCGCCGACGAGCTCGCGCTCGCTGGCGTTGACGCGCAGTCGGACGATCTGGCGCGCCTCGAGGTCGCGCGCGGTCATGGCGAGAAAGCCGCGAGGGCGCGGCGCAGCAAGGTGAGCGTGGCGTCGAGGCGAAACGCAGCGCTGGCGCGCACGTCGTCGATCGGCGAAAGGGGCGCGAGGTCATCGGGCTCGACGCGATCGGCGAGCTGCGTGGCCGGCTGGCCAATCAAGCGCGCTTCGAGCGAAGGCAGGCGCCGCGCCACCGCCGAACAACTGCCGACGGCAACGCCGGCGCTCGTCACGAGACCGGCTTCGTCGAAGTCGATCGTCGCCGCGGCCATGCTGATCGAGATCACGAGATAGCGGCGGCCGCCGAGCTTCAGGAAGACCGATCGCGCACGCGGGCTGCACGCAGGAACGTGAATCGCCACGACCAGCTCATCACCACGCCGGGCGGTGCGCCGGCTGCCGAGCACGAAGGAGGCCAGCGGCACGCGCCGCGAGCCGAGCAGGCTCTGCAGCTCGACCTCCGCACCGAGCGCGAGCAGCACCGGCATGCCGTCGGCGGCAGGCGACGCATTGCAGACGTTGCCGGCAATCGTGCCTGTGTTCTGGATCTGCACGCCGCCGACTTCGCGGGCCGCGGCCTTCAGGCCGTCGAACAGCGGCGGCAGGTCGGCGCGGATCACGTCGGTCCAGGTCGTCGTCGCGCCGATCGACCAGCCTGATTCGCCGTGCCGGATGCCGCGCAGCCCGTCGACGCGCGACAGGTCGAGCAGGGGCCGGGTCAGCGGCCGGCCGACGTGCGCCGGGTACAGGTCGGTGCCACCGGCGAGCAGCGCCCAGTCGCCGGCCGCGAGCAGGCTCGCAGCTTCGGCCATCGATCGGGGTCGCTCGAAACGGGTCATCGCGGCCTCGTCTGCGCTGGAACAACAAGGACCATTCCTCGTTGCAGGGACAATCTAGCATGCGCCACACCGGCGCGAACGGCGACCGGCGCGGCCCGTCGTCCCATCGGATCACGAGGTCTTGCATCGCATGGCGGCTTTCGACACCCAGAAGGTTCTCTCAGTCCATCACTGGAACGAATCGCTCTTCACGTTCACCTGCACGCGCGGCGCGAGTCTGCGCTTCGAGAGCGGCCACTTCGTGATGGTCGGCCTCTTGGTCGACGGCAGGCCGCTGATGCGCGCCTACTCGATCGCCAGCGCGCATTACGCCGAGCACCTCGAATTCTTCAGCATCAAGGTGCAGGACGGGCCCCTCACGTCGCGCCTTCAGCATCTCAAGGTGGGCGACGAGGTCCTGGTCGGCCGCAAGCCGACCGGCACGCTGGTCCTCACCGACCTGCTTCCCGGACGCAAGCTCTACCTGTTCGCGACCGGCACCGGCCTGGCGCCGTTCATGAGCATCATCCGCGACCCCGACACCTACGAGCGCTTCGAGAAGATCGTGCTCGTGCACGGCGTGAGGAAGGTCGACGAGCTCGCCTACGCCGACCTCATCGCCCATGATCTTCCGAAGGACGACCACCTCGGCGAGCAGGTTCGCGACAAGCTCGTGTACTACCCGACGGTGACGCGCGAGCCGTTCCGAAACCAGGGGCGCCTGCCCGACCTCATCGCCAACGGCAAGCTCTGCACCGACATCGGCCTGCCGCAGATCGACCCCGCGCGCGACCGCGCCATGATCTGCGGCGGCCCGGCGATGCTGAAGGACATGCGCGCCGTGCTCGACGCGGCCGGCTTCACGATCTCGTCCGGCGTCGGCCAGGCGGGCGACTACGTGATTGAGCGGGCCTTCGTCGAGAAGTAGGCGATCGCCGAAGCGAGGATGCGCCAGCCGACGATCCTGCACGGTAATGCGAGCGCCCAGGCAATGCCGCCGAGGGCCAGCCCCAGTGGCCAGCCGGCGCTCTCTGCCGAAAGGATGAACGTGAACGTGAACACGCCTCGGCTGAAGAGACCATCGACGTACCCGCGCAGAACGTGAATGGCCGATTCGCTCCCGCCATGCCGGTGCTGCTGCACGGCCAGCAATGCGCAGACCACCGGCAGGCCGCACAGCAGCCCGCAGACGATCGCCGGAAGACCGTTCGACAGCGCGCAAACGGTTGTGTTCACGACGCCGATCATCAGCGACAGCGCTGCTCGGCGCGCTCGCGGCATGCGTGGTTTGACCGCGTCGGTTCCGCCTTCCGGGCGCAGGCGCGACGCGACCAGCAGGGAGATGGCGCTCGCGGTGGCGAATGCCAGGCCGGCGCCTGCGCGCGGCGGCGCGGCCAGCCATGCCGCGACGACCGCAGCCACGCCTGCCGCCGACGAGCCACCCAGCAGCGCGCGCAGGGGACCGCGCCGCCGCATTGATGCGTATGCCCAAGCGAATGCCGCGCAGATTGCCGTCGCCAACAAGCTGCCTACTCCCGCGGCGGCTGCGAAACCATCACCGTGTGCGAGCCCGAGCAGGACAAGCCCCGGCGCCGTCGAAATCGGCAAGCCGGCAGCAAGGCCGGCAACACGTGCGCCGGAGCGGCGCGCGAGCTCGAGGACGAGCCAGACCGACAGGGTCGTCAGCACCAGCTTGAGCAGCAACTCGTGCGACATCGCGTCTTCGTGGCGGCGAGTGCGCTTATCGCGGCGACCGCGGCGCGGCACTGGAAGCGCCGCGCGCAGCCACGTTTCCCCCGGCGCCAGAACCGCTCGCGATCCTGGCGACCGCTAGTCGATCGTCGGCGTGCGACGCGGAGCGTTCCGCGACCACCCCTGTCATCACGACGGCGGCTGAAAGGACGCACGCCGCGACCGCGAACGCCGCTTGCACACGTCGCTTCCGACGGTCGACGGCCTCGGCAGCGGCCCATCCTTCGTTCGTCAGCATGCGCATCTGAGCTCCTTCGAGGTTGAGAAATCTCCTGCCGGTCGGCAGAAGGTATTTGTGGAGACGGAATTCCCGCTTCGATCCGGACACCTCCGGCTAGAACCGCGTCACGCGGCAAGCCTGACGATCGATTCATGCCTTCGCGCCAGTCCCGCGGCGAAACGGGCGGCGCCCACGACTGCCATGACGACACTCGCTGTCGCGACGTTGTCGTGGCCGTCGTCCACGGTCACGTCGAAGGCCGCCCGTCGCCGGCCGTCCTGCCACCGCCACATGCCGCGGATGCGCAGGCCGTGACCCGGCAGCGCCGGGCCGAGGTGACGCACTGCGACGTTTGCTCCGACGACGGTGTCGCCGTCGGCCAAGTGGCACTGCATCTCGGCGATGCACGCCGATTCGATCGTCGCGACCAACAGCCCCGTGGCGAGCGCCTGCACGAGCCGATGCGCGTAAGCGGCGCCGAGTGGCAGCGTCGCGAACAGGCGCTGCGCGGTCTGTTCTTCGGTGGTGTGAACGAAGTGCTCGAATTTGAAGTCGGTGGCGTCCGGAAGCACGGCTGGATTCCAGGTTGCGCTCAGTTCACCGTCCTCGCGCTCGATCTCTGCATCGAATGCCTCCAACAGCGACTTCATGGGGACATTGCGCGCGTCGCAGTTGGCAACGATGCGGACTACGCCGCGGCGCGTCGCGATTTCGTCGATAGCGTGCCCAAGCGCTTGTGCCAGCCCACGGCGGCGCCAAGCGGGGTCGGTCGAGAACGCGACCTCCATGGTCGTCTCGCCGTGCTCGACGAATATGAAACCTTCGACCATGGCGACCAGCCTCCCCTGCCTTCGGATGCCGAGCCGGATCGCCGTGTCGAAGTCGAGCGATGCGACGTGCGCCTCGATCGAAGCGGCGGTCATGCAGCGCAGGAAGCGCATCCGCAAGTCGTCGTCAGAGAGGCGAAGGAGATGCGCCAGCACCTCGGGCCTCGCGTCGGCGGTGAGCAGGGAGACCGGCCCGCTCGGCGCGAGGCGGAGCCGCTTCGGGGCCCGTACCGGTGTCGCCTGACCATGCACCGCCGACGCTGCGCTTGGCTGGGGGTGGATTGGCGGCTGGTGTGTCATGCGAGCTCCGTGACGTGGACAGTGCAGCGATGGTCGGAGCGGGCGGCGAATGCGTCGTTGGCAACTGCCTTAAAAATGCTTAAGGAGGCGTCCGGGCACTGGCGAGGCGCGGCGCGAGGCCTCACGATCGGCTGCATCGGATCACCGACATCAGGCTCATGCCCCACACCACGACCTACTTTTTCATCCCGTTCCGCCTCGTGCCCGATCAGCGACTGCTGACGGTGGACGACAAGCCGCTCAAGCTCGGCGGCCGGGCGTTCGACACGCTGCTCGCACTCGTCGAGCGCCGGGACCGCACGGTCTCGAAGCACGAGCTGCTGGATGTCGTGTGGCCGCGGCTCGTCGTCGAAGAGAACAACCTTCAGGTCCAGATCGTCGCCCTGCGCAAGCTGCTCGGGCACCCGGCGATCGCGACGGTGCCGGGGCGGGGCTACCGCTTCACGCTGCCGGTCGAGGTCGAATCGCCGCATTCGGATGACGGGAGCGCGGCAACGGGCAGCGTGGCAGCGGCAGGAGCACCCGAGGTCGCCGCCAGCGTGGCGGGCGACCGCTCGTCGGCGTCGAATGTGCCGAACCAGCGCGGCGCGCTCTACGGTCGCGACGACGACATGT
>JBDTNU010000207.1:0-6428 GCA_039933535.1 Caldimonas sp.
CCGGCTGGGTGATCATCGGCCACGTGCCGGCGATCCTGCACACGCCGCTGATGTCGGGCTCGAACTTCGTCCACGGTATCGTCGTGGTCGGCGGGCTCTACGCGCTACTCAACGCGAGCACGCTCGAACAGCAGGCGTTCGGGTTCTTCGCCGTGCTGCTGGGTGCAGGCAATGCGGCCGGCGGCTACGCCGTCACCGACCGCATGCTGGCGATGTTCCAGACGAGCGGCAAGATGCCCGGCGCGAAAAAGACCGGCAAGGGCGGGGCCCACAAGAAGCCGGCCATCAAGGCGGTCGCTGCCGTCAAGCACTGAGCGCTACGCCATGCTGAACTTTTTCCCTCCTGCCCTGGCTCCGTTGATCGTGGGCGTGGCCGGCATCGCCGCCGCCTTCCTGTTCCTGTTCGGCCTACAGCGCATGTCGTCGCCGGTCACCGCGCCCTCCGGCATCCGGGTTGCTGGCGCCGGCATGGCCGTCGCGGTGGCGGCCAGCTTTCTTTATGCGCTGGGCGTTGACGAAGCGGCCCGACCGCACCTGTGGGTGAACCTGGCACTGGCCGGCGTCGCGCTCGGAGTGGGCGGCGGCGTGGCGTGGTGGGTGGGACGCACCGTGGCGATGACCGCGATGCCGCAGATGGTCGCCATCTACAACGGCATGGGTGGTGGTGCGGCTGCGGCCATCGCCGCGGTGGAGTTGTTCGGCAACAAGGCGCAGGACGCCACCGCGCTCGGCGTGACCCTTCTCGGCGCGCTGATCGGCGCGGTCTCGTTGTCGGGTTCGCTGATCGCCTGGGCAAAGCTCGATGGTGTGCTGAAGAAGCCGCTGCGGGTGCCGGGCCAGCAGGCGCTCAACGCCGTGGTGATGCTGGTCACGCTGGCGCTGGGCGCCTATATCGTCTGCGTGGCCTACAAGGTAGTCGGCTCGCCGCTCGCGATGCCCGACATGATCTGGATTTTCCTCGCGCTGGCGGTGGCTTTCGGCATCCTGATGACGCTGCCGATCGGCGGCGCCGACATGCCGGTCGTGATCTCGATCTTCAACGCCTTCACCGGCCTGGCGGTGGGCCTCGAAGGCTACGTGCTGCAGAAGCCGACGTTGATGATCGCCGGCATGGTCGTCGGCGCGGCCGGCATGCTGCTGACGCTGCTGATGGCCAAGGCGATGAACCGCTCGGTGAGCAACGTGGTCTTCACCAACTTCGGCGGTCCGTCGAAGCACAAGCACAGCGCGATCAAGGGTGAGCTCAAGCCGATGGCACCGGGTGATGCGGGCATCGCGATGCGCTATGCCAATTCGGTGATCATCGTGCCGGGCTACGGCCTGGCGGCTGCGCAGGCGCAAGGCAAGCTGTATGAGTTCGTGAAGATGCTGCAGGCAGGCGGCGTCGGGGTGAAGTTCGCGATCCACCCGGTGGCCGGCCGCATGCCGGGCCAGATGGACGTGCTTCTGGCCGAAGCCGGCGTGCCCTACGACATGATCTTCCAGCTCGAGGACATCAACGACGAGTTCGCCACGACCGACATCGCGCTCGTCATCGGCGCGAACGATGTGGTCAACCCGGCCGCGCGCAGCGACAAGGGCTCGCCGATCTACGGCATGCCCATCCTGAACGCGGACAAGGCGAAGAAGGTTGTCGTCGTGAAGCGGGGCGAGGGCAAGGGCTATGCGGGAATCGTCAACGCGTTGTTCTATGCCGACAACACGAGCATGGTCTACGGCGACGCGCTGGCCGTGCTGCAGAAGATGACCGAATCGGTCAAGAGCCTCGGCCTGCCGGCCGCCGCTTGAACGACAACCCAGAAGACAACCCAGAAAGCACGCGATGACACAGAAAATGCAAGCCGCCGTGGTCCAGGAGTTCGGCAAGCCGCTCAAGTTGATGGAGCTCGACATTCCCACCGCCGGCCCTGGCCAGATTCTGGTCAAGACCGAGGCCTGCGGCGTCTGCCACACCGACCTGCACGCCGCGAACGGCGACTGGCCTGCCAAACCGACTCTGCCGTTCACGCCGGGGCATGAAGGCATTGGCCGTGTCGTCGCGCTCGGAGCGGGCGTCACGGCGGTGAAGGAGGGCGACCGCGTCGGCGTGCCCTGGCTGTATTCGGCCTGCGGCCACTGCGAATATTGCCTGCAAGCGTGGGAGACGGTCTGCGCGAAGGCGGAGTACGGCGGCTACACGAAGAACGGCGGCTTCGCCGAATACATCGTCGCCGACCCGAACTACGTGGCGCACATCCCGGCCGGCCTCGCGCCCACCGCGGCGGCACCGCTGATCTGCGCCGGCATCACCACGTACAAGGGCATCAAGGAGACGCAGGCACGGCCCGGTCAGTGGCTCGTGATCTCGGGCATCGGCGGCCTGGGGCATTTGGGCGTGCAGTACGCCAAGGCCATGGGGCTGCACGTCTGCGCGGTCGACATCGACGAGGGCAAGCTCGCGCATGCCACGAAGCTCGGCGCCGACGCGGTCGTGAACGCCAAGCATCCGGATGCCGTCAAGGCCGTCATCAAGGCCACCGACGGCGGCGCGCACGGCGTGCTGATCACGGCCCCTTCACTGCCGGCGTTCAAGCAGGGCGTGGCGATGACACGCAAGATCGGCACCTGCGTGCTCGTGGGCATTCCGCCGGGCGACTTTCCGACGCCGCTGTTCGATGTCGTGGCCAACTGCATCACCATTCGCGGCTCCTTCGTCGGCAACCGCCATGACATGGCCGAGGCCCTGCAGTTCGCCGCCGAAGGCAAGGTCAAGGCCGATATCGAGTTGCAGCCGCTCTCGGCGATCAACAAGATCTTCGAGCGGCTGTCGCATGGCGAGGTGCCGTCGCGCGTGGTGCTCGACTTCGCGCCCCGCTGAGGTCGGGGCGACGACGGCGCACCCATCGGGCTCGATCCTATGTCGGACTGCAGCGCGGCCCTGTTGACCGCCGCGCAGATGGCGCAGGCCGACCGTTTGACGGTGGCCTCCGGCATCAGCGGCATGGCGCTGATGGAAAACGCGGGACGTCCCGTGGCGCAGGCCATCGTTCAGCGATGGACGCCGCGCCCGGTGCTCGTGTTGTGCGGCCCTGGCAGCAACGGCGGCGATGGTTTCGTGGCCGCGCGGCGTCTCGCCGAAGCGGACTGGCCGGTGCGGGTGGCCTTGCTGGTATCGCGCGATCAGTTGCGGGGCGAGGCGGCCTTTCACGCCTCGCAGTGGCGAGGTCCGGTGGAGGCCTTGACACCGGCAGCCCTTGACGGCGCCGAACTCGTGGTCGATGCCATCTTCGGTGCCGGGCTGAGCCGGGCCTTGGAAGGCGTGGCAGCGCAGACGCTTGCGGCCGCCGCAGCCAGGTCGATGACGATCGTCGCCGTCGACGTGCCCAGCGGCCTGATGGGCGACACCGGCGCGAACGTGGGCGCCGTTGCCTGCGCACTGACCGTGACGTGCTTTCGCAAGAAGCCGGGGCACCTGCTGCAGCCGGGCCGCAGCCTGTGCGGTGAACTGGTGGTGGCCGACATCGGCACGCCGGCATCGGTGTTCGAGCAGGTCAAGCCCGACACCTTCGAAAACGATCCGCTTCTTTGGGCCGACGCGTTGCCTGCGTTGCAGCCTGAAGGGAACAAGTACACCCGCGGACACGCGCTGGTCTGGGGCGGTTGGCCCACCACCGGCGCAGCCCGCATGGCTGCCAGGGCAGCAGCCCGGGTGGGTGCCGGCCTGACCACGGTGGCGGTGGACGCGACCGGCAGCGCAGCCGCGCTGCAGGTCTATGCGATGGCGTTGACCAGCGTCATGGTGAGCCCGGTCGCGCGACCCGAAGATCTCGACCACCTGCTTGCAGACAGTCGCTACACCGGGCTGCTCATCGGTCCCGGCGCAGGCGTGGGAGCGGACACCCGAGCGCGAGTGCTGGCCATGCTGCACACCGGTCGGGCCACCGTGCTCGATGCCGACGCGCTGTCGGCATTCAAGGACGAACCGCCGTCGCTTTTCCGTGCCATCCGGGGCGCTTGTGTGCTGACGCCGCACGAAGGCGAGTTCACGCGCCTGTTCGCCTCCGGGGTCGAGCCGCGCGGCGACAAGCTGACCCGCGCCCGCTCTGCCGCCCGCACCAGCGGTGCCGTCGTCGTCCTGAAGGGAAGCGATACCGTGATCGCCGCGCCCGATGGCCGCGCCATCGTCAATGCCAACGCGCCTCCGACGCTGGCCACCGCGGGTGCCGGCGACGTGCTCGCCGGCATGGTGCTGGGCCTTCTGGCACAAGGCATGGAGCCGTTTCTCGGCGCCGCCGCCGCGGTCTGGATGCACGGCGAAGCAGCGTCCGGGTTCGGGCCGGGCCTGTTGGCCGAGGACTTGCCCGATCAGTTGCCATCGGTGCTTCGGCGCTTGCAGCTCGACGCGAGCTGAGACCTTTCGCGACCACCTGAGCAACTGGACGCAATCATGCATGCAATGGTTCTGAACAAGATCGGTGTGTCGCTCGAATGGACCGAACTCCCCGATCGGCAACCCGGGCCGGGCGAGATTCGCGTCAAGGTGGGGGCCTGCGGCGTTTGCCGCACCGACCTGCATGTCGTCGATGGCGAACTGCCGCAACCGCAGGTGCCCATCATCCCGGGCCACGAGATCGTCGGCCGCATCGATGCCGTGGGTCCCGGTGTAGAGGGCTTGGTGATGGGTCAACGCGTCGGCATTCCATGGCTTGGCCACACCTGCGGCGTCTGCCCCTACTGCAAGATGCAGCGCGAGAACCTGTGCGACCGCCCGCTGTTCACGGGCTACACACGCGATGGCGGCTTCGCCACGGCCACGGTCGCCGATGCGCGCTTCGCGTTCCCCCTCGGAGAGGAGGGCAGCGACGAGTCGCTGGCACCCTTGCTCTGCGCCGGCTTGATCGGCTGGCGGGCGCTGGGCATCGCAGGTGACGGCACTCGCCTGGGCTTGTACGGCTTCGGCGCGGCCGCCCATATCCTGGCCCAGGTGGCGAAGTGGCAAGGCCGCTCGGTGTTCGCCTTCACGCGGCCGGGCGACCACGCGACCCAGGAGTTCGCTCGCAGCCTGGGCGCCACCTGGGCCGGCGGCTCGGACGAGACGCCGCCGCAGCAACTCGACGCAGCCATCATCTTCGCCACGGTCGGCGACCTCGTGCCGCTGGCCTTGAAGGCCGTGCGCAAGGGAGGACGCGTAGTCTGCGCCGGCATCCACATGAGCGACATCCCTCGCTTCTCCTACGACCTTCTGTGGGAAGAGCGCCAGTTGCTGTCTGTCGCAAACCTCACGCGCCAGGACGGGCTGGATTTCTTGGGGCGGGTGCCCCGCATGCACATCGCCACTAAGACCACGCGCTATCCGCTTGCCGAAGCAAATCGGGCTCTGGCCGATCTTCGTGCCGGCAAATTCGATGGCGCAGCCGTGCTACTGCCTTGAGCCGCTCCAGTGTTGGATGCGACGGCTCATGTGCCCTGGCGTACAGACCCAAGCGTGATGGGTTGGCAGACTCGATTCATCAGTCACTAGGAAGCGTCATGAAATACAACTTGTCCATCTTGAGCATCGCGATCGTTCTGTCGTTTGGCATTGCGGGATGCACGACCACCGCGAGCACGAGCACTGCCGCGTCCGGAAACCCGGTCACCGGCAGCGGTCCGCTGACGACCAGTGCGATGCGGGAAATCGACGGCGGCTACCAAGCGACGCTCGACCGACTGTTCACCACCAGTCCCGGCAGCCGCGAGCTCGTCGAAAAAGCGCGCGGCGTGCTTGTCTTCCCGCGCGTGATCGGCGCCGGCGTCGTCGTGGGTGGTGAGTACGGACGCGGGATGATGAGGGTCGACGGGGCTGTCGACAGCTATTACAAGACGACGTCTGGCTCCGTGGGCCTGCAGATCGGAGCCGAATCGAAATCGATCGTCTTCCTCTTCATGACGCAGGATGCCCTGGACCGATTTCGGGCGAGCCGAGGCTGGTCAGGGGGCGTCGACGCGTCGGTCGCCTTCCTGAAGCTCGGCGCCAATGGCACTGTCGACGTCAATACCGCCCGGGCGCCGACGGTCGGGTTCGTGATGACGAACAGCGGCCTGATGGCAAACGTTTCGCTCGAAGGTACCAAGGTCACCCGAATCGAGTAGGAGACCGGCGGACCGGATTTCGCCTGGGCAAAGTTGTCAGGAGCTACAGGTGCCCAGGCGAACGCCTTCTCTACGCTGCGGGACCGGGTTCTGTGGCGCCTAGGCGTGAGCACCAGAAAGCAGCCGCGTATACGACATGCGATCGGTTGCAAAGCACGTGCATGCGGCAGCCTCCAACCCGGCACGATCGAGCACCGTCAGCCGCCCTCTTTGATATTCGATGAACCCTGAGCTCTGCAGCACACCGGCTGCCTCGGTGATGCCCTCTCGCCGCACACCGAGCATGAACCCGAGGAACTCGTGAGTCATGTGAAACG
>JBDTNU010000208.1:0-6419 GCA_039933535.1 Caldimonas sp.
GCGCCGCCGACATGAACTTGGCCGGCGCCTCGATCGATTCGATGTAGAGCAGGATCGAACGCGTGCGTGCGTCGCTCGCCAGGTAGTCGAGCAGATCGCCGAAATCGACGTCGGCGCGTTCGCCCAGCGACACCATGTACGAGAAGCCGACGCGTCGCGACTTGGCCCAGTCGAGCACCGCGGTGACCAGCGCTCCCGATTGCGAGACGAACGCCACGCCGCCGGCCAGGGCGTCGGTGTGCGCGAAGCTGGCGTTCAAGCCGGCGTGAGGATTGAGCAGGCCGAGGCAATTGGGACCGAGCACGCGCAGCACGTAAGGCCTGGCGGCTTCGAGCATCGCCTCCTTCTGCGCCGGAGTCATCCCGGCCGTCACGACGATGGCGGCATGCGTTCCGAGCTTTCCGAGCTCTTCGATCAGGCCCGGCACCGTCACCGGCGGCGTGCACAGCACGGCGAGGTCGGGAGCGTGCGGCAGGTCGGCCAGGCGCGTGAACGCAGCCGTGCCGTCGAGCAGCACGGGCCGCGCATTCACGGCAAGGAGACTGCCAGCGAAGCCGCCGGTGCGCAGGTTGCGCCAGACGGTCGCGCCGACGCTGCCGGCGCGATCGGAGGCGCCGATCACGACTACCGACTTGGGCTCGAGCAAGCTGTCGAGATGACGAACGCTCATGCGGCGGGCCGCTTCGCTTTCGGCTCGGGATCGTCGAGCCACGTCAACAGCAAGGTGTAGGCCACGGCGAGGATCACCGGGCCGACGAAGATGCCGATGAGGCCGAACGCGACCAGGCCGCCGATCACGCCGACGAAGATCAGCAGGAACGGCAAGTCGGCGCTGCGTCGAACCAGGATCGGGCGAAGAACGGTGTCGAGCAGGCTGGCCACCAGCGACCAGACCAGCAGCAAGGTGCCCAAGGCCGGACCCTGGCTCCAGTAGACCCAGATCACCGCGGGAACGAGCACGACCAGCATGCCGATCTGCGCGACGCACAGCATGAACAGCACGGCCGTCAGCAGGCCGGCGAAGGGCACGCCGGCGATCGCCAGACCGACGCCGCCCAGCACCGACTGGATGGCCGCGGTGAGGCCGACACCGAGGGCGATGCCGCGAATCGCGCGGCCAGCGAGGTGGACCAGTTCTTCGCCACTGGCTCCGCCAAGGCGGTACCCCAGGCGCAGGATGGTGGAGGAAGCCTTTTCGCCGTACGCGTACATGAACGCCGTGAGCATGAGCGTGAGCAGGAACTGGACCGCGAGGTAGCCGAGATTGCCCGCCCTGGCGACGAACCATCCGGTCAGGCTGCCGACGTACGGTGCCAGGCGGGACCACGCACCATCGAGTCCGGAAGCGGCCGCGTCTCTCCAGAAATCCGCGAGCCTTGCGCCGAAGAAAGGCAGCCTGGCCATCCAGTCCGGAGCCAGCGGACTGCGAAAGCTGGCGAGGGATCGTGCCCGATCGGCGATCTCACCCGCATTCGCGACGATCGTGCCGGCGGCAAGCAGGAACGGGATGACGAACAGCAGCAACAGGACCAGGATCATGACCAGGATCGCCAGGCTGCGGCGGCGCCACAGCCGTGCCTGGATGCGCAGCAGCATCGGCCACGTCACGACCGCGATCGTCGTCGCCCAGATCGCCGCCGCGAGAAACGGTCGCACGACCCAGAATGCGGCGACGACGAGGGCGCCGATGACGAGCGTGCCGAGCAGGGTTCGGGCGAGGTCGGACGGGGCTCTTTCCACTCGCGGATGATGCACCGGCAGGCGGTCGACGCCGGCGCCCTAGGCGGCCGCCACGAACCTGTCGGCGCGCGCCGCCTGCACGACCTCCGAGAGATTGGAATCGATGAGATCGACCGGCCGACCCTGCTTCAACCAGGCGTTGGGCTCGATGAACCACGCGGCCAGCCGCCAACCCTCGAACTCGCTCGCCAGCTCGCCGAGAACCTGGCGAAGGCCGCGACGGACCGAGAGGTCGTCGAGGTTGAACTGGAACATCGGTATCCAGAAGCTCTGCTGCCATTCGAAGCCGAAGATCCGGTTCGTGACGATGAGCCGGGCCAGGCTCACGTAGTCGCCGCGAGCGCGGTCTTCGAGCAGACGCGCGAGATCGTCGCCTCGGGCCAGGCCGCCAGCGGGCTGATACATCGCGCGCATCGCTTCGAAAGCCACGGCGTCGACCCGGTCGTCGGCATGGCCTCGATCAACGCGGGGGTGCGCGGTCACCAGCGGCGCGCCGCCGGTGACCGCGACCCGCGTCTCAGCGACCATTCATGTCTCTCGTCGGGAACTTCAGGTGTGGGCGAGCGGGCACCTGGAACAGCTCGGGCACCGCCAACGCCAGGGCGTTGCGCAGATCGAATATCTCGAGCTCGAGCCGGACACTTCGGTCGCGCTCGGGGACGAGCAAGACTTGCAGCTGGCCCAGCGCCTCGACGCACTCCAGCAAGTCGGTCCGCGTCTGGCCCGCATCGTTGCCGACCGCGAGGGCCAACAGCAGGCCGACGTTTCGCGTGAGCCGCTCCCGGACCGCAGTGAACATCTGGTCCCACTCGTCGACCGTGACGATCTGATCGCTGACCGGTGGCGAGCGAGCGAGCGCACTGGGCTCGGCATTGGCGCGGCGTTCGCCGAACAGCATCATGGATGCATGCCTTCACGGCGGCGGCTCGCGATCACGGCGCGAGCGGTGGCATCGGCGCCGGCCAGCGGAAGCGTCACGACGAAGCGGCTGCCGCTGCCCCTGCCGGCGCTGTGGGCGACGACGCAGCCGCCATGCGCTTCGACCAGCTCGCTCACGACTGCAAGGCCCAGGCCCAGGCCTGTGCCGGCGACGCCCGGCTCGCGAATCTCCTGCGCGAAAGGCTCGAAGACGTATGGCAGCGCTTCGGGCGCAATGCCGATGCCGCTGTCGGACACGCTCATGACCACGAGATCGCCGGCGACTGCGGCCAGGAGCTCGATCGTGCCGCCGTCGGGCGTGTACTTGCACGCGTTGTCGAGCAGATTGCCGAGCACCTGGGCAAGACGGACCGGGTCGCCATCGACGGCGAGCGGGCACCCCGACAGTACCAGCCGCAGCACCTGGCCGCGCCGCTGCACCGCGGGCCGGCAGGCGTCGATCGCGGCCTCGATGATCAGCTGCAGGTCGACGATCGTGGTCTGGAGCCGGAGCTTTCCGCAATCGGCGCGCGAGAGATCGAGCAGATCGTCGATCAGGCGCGAGATGTGGACGACCTGCCGTTCGATGACGGCCTGCAGTCGTGACAGCGCGCCGTCGGGGTCCGGCTCGATCCGGCCGAGCAGCTCGGCGACGGCGCGGATCGGCGCAAGCGGGTTTCGAAGCTCGTGCGCAACGACCGCCAGAAACTCGATCTGCTTCCGCCGCGCCCGCTCGGCGCAGACCAGCTGCTCCTGGGAACGAGTGGCCGCCAGCGCAAGTTGCCGGTTCGTCTCTTGCAGCTGCACGTTCCGGTATTCCTGGATGGCCAGTGCGAGGTCGTAGTGCAGGTTCTGCGGCGCCGCCAAGGTTCGCGATTCGGCTGCCGGCTGATCCGTGCGGGCAGGCAGTTCCGATCCGGCGAGTACACCTCTATCAGTGAGATTCGCCAGTGTGATCACATTACCCCCAAGAGTGAAATGAGGCCGCGTTCGGATCGTCGAATGGCAGTGTTGGCGCCCTCGGAACGCGCGTCTGTGCGCCAGCGCACAGTCGACACTCCGATTGCCGGTTTACTTCGCGAAACGCTTCAGGTAATCACGAATGACCGACAGGAGAGAACCTGGCCGCGGGGCGGTCAAGGCCGGCGTCGCCGACACCCTTCGACAGGCCTCAGAGCAGTTGCTCGTAGACCTGAATGTCCGAGGCGTAGCAGCCGCATGACGCGGCTTCGAGGCCGGCCCGGTCGAGCACCTTCAGTTCGCCGCGGTGGTATTCGATCAACCCGTTGCTCAGCAACAGGCGCGCGGCTGCCGTGACACCGACGCGGCGCACGCCGAGCATGTAGGCGAGAAACTCCTGCGTGACCGGGAAGGCCGAGGAGTGAGCGCGATCCTGGCTCATCAGCAGCCAGCGCGCCAGGCGCGGCGCGATCAGGTGATAGCGCAGGCAGGCCGCCGAAGAGGCCTGCTGCGCCATCAACACGTAGAGGTAGCGGCCGAGGCCACGCTGCAGCGACGGGCTGCGCGACAGTTCACCGCGAAACGCCTTCGCGCCGACGCGCAAGGCCGCCCCCGCCCCCTGCACGAGGGCGCGCAGGGGAGAGGTCGCGACGCCGAGCACCAGATGCGCGCCCAGCATGCCCTCGTCGCCGACCATGCCGACTTCGAGCCCGGGTGTTTCGCTCGCCATCGTCAGCAGGGAAATGAAGCCCTCGGTCGGAAAATAGACGTGGCTGGTCGGCTCGCCCGGCTCGCAGAGCACCTCGGCCAGGACCAGATCGACCGGTTGACAAAGAGCCAGAAGACGCAATCGATCGCGACGCGGCAACAGATCGATCAGATGGTTCGAGCGAGTGGCAGCAAGGACTTTGGGCATGAGCGCCCGAGTGTCGTCGCAGTTTGATGCGCAGACTGTCTGCCAGCACACATAGGAACAAACGACTGGACAGGCCAGGGAAAGTCGCGAAGCGATCCGTTCGGTCGGCGACGCGGCGAGGCAGGTGAGTCCTCAATCCACCTTGTCCGGCAGCAGCCGGTCGTACTCATTCTTCACCACGGCGTAGCACTCGCAACTGCGCTTCTCGAGGCCGACACGATCGAGCACGGTGATGTGGCCCCGCGAGTAGCGGATCAGCTCGGCCTTCTGCAGCTTGAGCGCGCCTTCGGTCACGCCTTCGCGGCGCACGCCGAGCATGTTGGCGATCAGCTCCTGGGTCATCACCAGCTCGTTGCCTTGCAGGCGGTCCATGCTCAGCAGGAGCCAGCGGCAGAGTTGCTGATCGAGCGTGTGATGCCGGTTGCACACTGCCGTTTGGGCCATCTGCGTGATCAGCGCCTGGGTGTAGCGCAGCAGCAGATGCAGGACCGGGCCCTGCTTGAACTCTTTCTTGATCGCCTGCGACTTCATCCGCAAGCCCTGGCCGGCACTCTGCACGACCGCACGGCTGGTGGTCGATTCGCCGCCCATGAACAGCGAGATGCCGACGATGCCCTCGTTGCCGACCACGGCGATCTCGGCGGAAGAGCCGTTTTCCATCACGTACAGCAGCGAGACGATGGAAGTCGTCGGAAAGTAAACGTGGCTGAGGGTGCCTCCCGCCTCGTAGAGCACCTCGCCGAGCGGCATCTCCACGGCCTCGAGCTGCGACCGCCAGCGAAGCCACTCACCGTCCGGGAGGGCGGCGAGCAGGTGGTTTTTCATCGGATCCATGTCCATCGCAAGAAGTCCGGGCGTGTTTCGCTCCCAGTCTACGCGGCGGAACAGGTTTTGAATGTTCGCTACCGCACAAAGCGGAATGTATCGCCTGCCGGGTCCGATTACGACGGGATTTGCCTGTAACGACGACGCCGGTACCATTGCGCTGGTTGGGCCGGGGAAACGAATGGGACTATTTGCGCTGGAACACAGCAAGGCGGCTTACCGCCTCGACTTCGCGGTGTACGGCGGGTTGGTGGCGGGATTGGCAGTCTTGCTGCTCGTCGCGGGGCCGCGCGAGCAGGGCTGGGAGATCGCCGCCTTCGCCTTGCTCGGCCTGGCCGGCTGGACCGCCATCGAGTACGCCCTGCACCGCTTCGTGCTGCACGGCATGGATCCGTTTCGCCGCTGGCACGCGGAGCACCACGACCGGCCGCAGGCGCTGATCTGCGCGCCCACCGTGTTCAGCGCCTCGTTGATCGCCGCCCTGATCTTCCTGCCCGCCCTCTGGCTCGGTGGCCTCTGGAACGCCTGTGCCCTGACCCTCGGCGTGCTGACGGGTTACCTGGCGTACGCGGTCACGCACCACGCCACTCACCACTGGCGCGCCGACAACGCCTGGCTCAGGCGCTGCAAGCTCAACCACGCGCGGCATCACCACGGCACGCTGCCACCGGGCGCATACGGCGTGACCAGCGCGTTCTGGGATCACGTCTTCGGCAGCACACCCGGCCGCCGCACCACGACTCGTTGAAAACGCTTCGGCGAGCGCCCGCTAGCGGGCCAGGGGCAATCGGTACAGCCAGAGCGGCCGGCCGTCGCTGCAGGTGAAGACCTGGGCCGGAGGGCACGAGCCGATCTCGAACTCCAGGCTCGCGAGCCAGCTTCCCTCCCGCATTTCGCGGCCGGCCTTTTCGACGGCGCGCTGCATGCTCTCAGGCCGCTGGAAAACATAGACCAAGTCGAACGCCGACCAGTCGGCCGACCACATGTCGGCTCGCCGCAGGGTCGCGAAGCGACAGCGCAGCGCGCACGCGAATCGCAGCGGCCAGCTCCACTCGATGCC